>JANOWX010000246.1:0-20893 GCA_031418175.1 Acidobacteriota bacterium
AGGAAGGGCTTGCTCTTGATGCCAGCCCTCCCTGACGGTCGGGCTACTGACACGCTTTCTCAATCACCTCACGCAACATCTCGCGCCCGCGCGCGATGCGTGATTTCACCGTGCCCACATTGACGCCGGTGACATAGGCGATCTCTTCATACGCCAACCCTTCGATGTCACGCAGCACGACGGCAATGCGGAAGTCTTTTTTCAACCCGGTCAACGCCTGTTCCAACAAGTGCCCCCGTTCGCGCGCCAGCGTTTCGGTTTCGGGCGAAGCGCCTGCGCTCGGCAGATATTCGCCCGGCGCTTTTTCGTCTTCACCGCCAAGGCTCCTTTGCCAACTGGGCGGCGTGTCGAGCGAGATGGTCTCTTTGCGAAAGCGCCGCCGCCACCAGCGTTCGGACGAACGCGCCTGATTGAGCGCGATTCGGCAAATCCAGGTCTTCAAACTGGCCTCAGCGCGAAAGTGCGAAAAGTGGCGGTAGATTTTCAAAAACGTCTCTTGCGCCGCATCGCGCGCGTCTTCGCTGTCATTCAGCACGCGGTAACAGAGCGCGTAAACCAGCGGCTGAAACTCTTCGACCAACTCTTCAAAGGCGGCCAATTCACCGATGCGCAAACGTGCAATCAAACGGGCGTCCTGTAAGCAAACGGCGGCCGCACGTGGCGCGGCGTCTTGCGCCAACTCCACCTGCTGGAGCTTTTCGATTCCAGCGATCAGCAATGCCTCTTTCTCAGCCAGCATGCGCGCTCTCCGTTTGCTTGTACTGGGCGTGCCCCTTACATATTTTGGGTTTGCGTGGGGCGTTTTTTATTCGCGCTGCGCCGTTTCGGTAACGACAGCGACTTAGACACGGGATTCGGGGGAAAGTTCCCGGCCAGACTATAATTTTTTCCGGGTCACGTGGAAAGGCAAGACCCGAAGCCACCTCCGTTGACCTGCGCACAAGTCATACGACAGCCCCGCCTAGCGGCAGCAATTTCTCCGCGGGCCAAAGCTTGCCACGGTTGAGCGGCTGTTCTAGCGGAAATTTTCCATCAGCATGATTTCGTCTTTGCGCGGTTCCGGTTGCGCAAACAGCAGCCGCTTGCCATCGGCGGAGAGCGCCAGCCCAGACAGCCAATAGAGAGCTTCGCCGTTGACCGTGACCAGCGGCGTAACGCGGCGCGTGGCGAAGCTGAAAAAGCGGATCGTCTGTTGCAGGGCGTCTTCTTTGGCGATGAAGCAGATGCCCTCGTTCACGACATTCCACGAACGCCAATATCCGGCGCGGCTGAGTTCGGGCGCCAGTTTTTCTTCGCCGCCATTGGCCGGGACGGCGTAGATGCCATACTCGCCGCGCCCTTTGATGTAATAGAACAAGCTGCCGTCGGGCGATTCAAAGCCCTCGAAGCCGCCGTGAAAGGTGATTTGTTTGGCCTCGCCGCCCACCGCGGGTATTTTGTAAATCTGCATGCTGCCGCTGCGATTCGATTTGAAATAAATCCATTGCCCGTCGCGTGACCAGGCGGGAACCGTTTCCGCCGTGCTCTCCGGCGTCAATCTGCACCAAGGGCCGCCGCCAGCGCTCATCACGTAAATGTTCCCATCGCCGCCGAGTTGCGAATCAAATGCAATCCATTTGCCATCGGGCGACCAGCGCGGCGAGCCGGTCGGGCCGCCTTTCGTAGTCAGGCGCACGGCGTTGTTGCCGTCGGCGTCGCTGACCCACAGTTCGAATCCGCCGGTACGCGACGAGGCAAAGACGAGCCGTTGTCCGTCGGGGGAAAAATCCGGGCTGCAGTCTTCGTATATCGAGGACGAAGGCAGTCGGGCGGGCGCTTCGAATTTGCCCGGCACTCCGCGTCCGGTGAAACCGGGGCCGCGATAGAGCCAGAGATTCGCCTGCGGAGTGGCGGCTTCCGTCCAGACCAACTTGTCGCCACGCGAGGAAATGTCGGGCGAGACCGGCTCCTGTCCGGGAACAGGCACACGTTCGGGCGTACCTCCGCCGACCGCAATCCGCCACAACCCGCGCGTGCCTTTCCACACGCCGGCAAACACCAGCGCCCGGCTGTCGCTCGTCCAGGCGAGGTTAATGACGCGATTGTTTTCAGCGGTGATGGGTTGAGGCGTGCCGCCGTTGACAGGAACTACCCAAACCCCCGTTTTGGTTGGTTCAGAACCGCGGATGAAGGCCACCAGCTTGCCATCCGGCGAAAAGCGCGGGGAATCGTCTCGCATCCCCGACGGCGTGGTGGTCAAGCGAGTGCGCTGACCGGTTTCCGGCGCAAGCAGGAAGATGCCACCCCCTTCGCCTGCCGGATGCTGGGTCACGGCGAGCGTTTTGCCATCCGGTGACCACGCCGCTGTCGTGGTGGTTTCGCCCAGCTTTTGTTCCGGCCCTCCACTGGCCGGTACACGGATCACTTCATTGATGGTCGTCCCCACCCTTTTCAGGGGTTCGCGCACGAAGGTCACGTACTTGCCATCGGGCGTCCAGACGGGATAAGCGTCATGTTCCGGCGCGGTCGTCAACCGCAGCGGCGGCCCATCGGTGCCGATCACCTTGACGTAAATATCGCATTCGCATGGCCCGACCTGCGCGTTTTTGCCGCCATTCCAGGCAAAGGCGATGCGGGTTTCATCGGGAGAAAAAGCGGGGTGGTCTTTGGAACCAGGCTCGCCAATCAGCGGCGTGAAAGTAACGTCGGCGGCTACTTGTGACGAACTTCCTGCCCTTGCAAACCAGCGCCAGACGCTGAAGCCGAGCGCGACGACGAGCGCGAGCGCCGCCAGTGACCAGCCGAGGCGCAAGCGGGCGACAGGCCGCGACTGATTCGGCAAAGTCGGTGGCGGGTCTTGTGCCTGGGTGTCTTTGTGCTTGCCACGCGTGTCGTGCGCGCGCACAGCGGCGAAGGTCGGCGCGCCGCTGTCACCCGGCAACAGATCGAGTTGGGCGAGGTCATCGGTGAACGCGCGAATGGTTTCGTAACGCTCCTCCCGCTCCTTGACGAGCAGGCGGCAGATGAGCGCTTCCAGTTCGACCGGAGCTTCCGGCATGAACTGACTGAGCGGCGGCGGCTCCTTGTCCAGCAAGGCGGCGTAAACTTCGGCCTCCGTCGCGCCGGCAAACGGCGGCGTGCCGGTGAGCATTTCATAGAAAACAACTCCCAGGCTGAAAACATCGGTGCGCGCATCCACTTTCAACCCGCGCGCCTGCTCCGGCGACATATAGCGCGGCGTGCCCATCACCGCGCCAGGGTTGGTCATCGAACCGGCTCGGAGCGCAGGCGCGTTCTCACCGCTATGCAATTCGTTGATGCGGGCCAAACCGAAATCCAGCACCTTCACCAGTCCGTCGCGGCGGATCATCACGTTTTCGGGCTTGATGTCGCGGTGAATGATGCCCGCCTTATGGGCGGTATCGAGCGCCTCGGCCATCTGCCGGACGATGGCAAGCGTTTCGCGCAAGCTTGGTCGTCCTTCGGTGAGGCGTTGCCGCAACGTGACGCCGTCAATATATTCGGTGGCGATGAAATGCAGATCATCCGCCGCGCCGATTTCATAAATGGTGAGGATGTTCGGATGATTGAGCGCGGAGGCGGCGCGGGCTTCGTGGTAAAAGCGTTGCAGCCGTTCAGGGTTTTGCGTGAATTGCGGCGGCAGCAGTTTGAGCGCGGCCTTGCGTTCCAGTTGGGTGTCGCGCGCCAGCCAGACCTCGCCCATTCCGCCCACCCCCAACAACGAGAGAATCTGATAGTGGCTGAGCGAACGCCCGGCCAACTGCTGGCTGCGCTCCTGCGCCAGCATTTCGGCGGCCACCGCGCGTGCCGGTTCGGCAATAAAGCCCTGCGCCTCGGCCTGTTCATCTGCCGCCAACAATTTTTCCACGGCCTGCCGCAACGCTTCGTCTTCGGCGCAAGCTGCTTGCAGGAAGACGCCCCGCCGCTGTGGCTCCAGGCTCATCACCGCGTCTTGATAGAGGCGACCGATTTGTTGATAGCGTTCCGGGGTCATGAGGTGAGGGATGAGGGATGAGGGATGAAGGATGAATAAGAGCAAGTTTTATTCATCCTTCATCCTTCATCCCTCATCCTTCCGAGAGTTGCAGGTACAGCCAGGCGCGCGCCTGACGCCAGTCGTTATGAACGGTGCTGGGAGAAACTTTCAGGACAGCCGCCGTTTCTTCCACGCTCAAGCCGCCGAAATAGCGCAGTTCGATGACCTGGCTTTGTCGCGGGTCGAGCGCCGCCAAGCGGAACAGCGCCTCGTCCAAGGAAATGATTTCCGCCACCTGTTCCGCCGCCTTGTCCTCGGCGTGGGTCAGCGACACATGCACCGCCCCGCCGCCGCGTTTGTCGCTTTGCCGCGCGCGCGCGTAATCCACCAGCACGCGCCGCATCGTTTGGGCCGCAATCGCAAAGAAGTGAGCGCGATTTTCCCAATCCACTTCTTTCTGATCCGCCAGCCGCAGATACGCCTCATGCACTAACGCCGTGGCTTGCAGCGAATGGTTGCCGCGCTCCTGTTGCAACTGGTGATGCGCCAGCCGCCGCAGTTCTTGATAGACGAGCGGCAACAATTGATCCAACGCAGCCTTGTCTCCCTGGCCGGAACGCACCAGCAATTTCGTAATTTCTGCGGGAGGTACAGGATTCATAGGTGATCCCGCCAGCGCATCGGGCGGGAGCCGGATTATACGCTGAGCCAGAATCCACAGCCATGTGTCGGGGGAATTCTGAGATTTTTTCTCCATCCGTGAGGGAGTTCGTGTTGCGCCTGCGTTTGTCCAGAGTGAAGGGAGACTGATTTCCGCTCCGTCGAGATGCCTGCGGAGCAGAAATTTCGTGCTGTCTGAAAAAAAATATTGTACCGGCTGGAGTTTTTCCCACAGCTTTACGCGATTACTAACAGAAGGGGAAAACTGATTTCCGGCGTTGAGGCAAGCACTGCAAGCGTGAACGCTGAATGCTTGACTGCGCTTTTTTGATTGCTTGCAGCGCAGTCGCCGCCTCGGTGGCCGCACCACAAGCTGACCATAACCCTGCAAATTCCGAAAGGAGCTACCCGATGAACGATCAAATGCTGAATGAAGGAATTTGGCCGACCTGGTTGCAACAAGTCATGTGGTTGGAGTGGTTGAAACCGTTTCTGTATGTCCTGCTGGCGATAGCGGTGGTCAGTCTGGTGCTTGCCTTGCTCGATCTGGCGTTGCTGTGCTGGAAAGAATTTCACGCTGCCAGGGCGCCAAAAACAAACAAAGCCCGCACAAAGCTTACGCCAGTGAGCGAGGTCAACCAGGAATCCGCTGACGTGCGGAAGCAACAGAGCTATGACGCAATCAAAGTTTTGGTTTTGCTCCTGTGTTGCGGCGCTTTCAGCCCAGTCATTTTTGCTCAATCGCTCAACACCGCCATCCGCGACGGCGATCTGAAGCAAGTCAAAACCTTGCTTGCCAAAGGTGCAAACGTCAACGCGCCCCTTGTCGAAGCTGCCGACGGGACAACGCCGTTGATGCACGCCGTCGTCAATGCCGGAGCCGATTGCGTCAAGCTGCTGCTCGACAAAGGAGCGGATCCGAACCTCAGCAACAAGGCTGGCGCGACGGCGCTGATGTGGGCGGTCAACGACCTGAAGAAAGTGCAATTGCTGCTCGCCAAAGGTGCAAACGTGAATGCGGTCAGCAAAGACGAGAAATCGCCGCTGCGGCTGGCGCTTGATCTGCCGAATGCAATGGCGGTTGTACAGGCGCTCTTAGCCAAAGGAGCCAATGTCAATCAGGCGGACAAGCGCGGCTTCACGCCCCTGATGGCCGCAGGGTTTTCCGGGAAGCTGGAATTGATTCAACTCCTGCTCGCCAAAGGCGCAGACCCCAAGGCCAAAACAAAAGACGGGTTCACCCACTTGAAAACCCTCGTGTTCAGCGCCAGGCTGCCGGCGGTAAAATGGGCATTGGAACAAGGCCTTGAGGTAACCAACCCGAAAGAAAACTTCTTATTTGGGGCTGCGATGACAGGCGATCTCGCCCTCGCGCGTCTGCTGCTCGACAAAGGTGCAACGCCCAATCCTCCCGACGGTGCGGATTTCACGCCGTTGATGGTTGCCGTCATCACCGAGGACAGTTCGCTGGAGATGGTCAAGCTGTTGTTGGAAAAAGGCGCAGACCCAAAAGTAAAAACCAAAGCGGGCTGGACGGCGTTGACCTTTGCCCAACGTAAAGGTTGGACGGAAGCCATCGCGCTGCTGACCAATGCGGGCGTCACCCAATAATTCAACCGGAAAGGAATTCCACCATGAAACGATTCATCTGCTGTCTTATCCTCACGTTGACTGTGTTGTTCGTGCTGCGCCCAACTGTTAGCTCGCAAGCCGAAGAAGCCGTGACGCCGCAGACTGTCATCACCAAAAGCCTGCCGCTGCTGCAATCGCTGGGCGTGAAATTCATTGAGCAAACCGGCTGTGTGTCCTGCCATAACAATTCGCTTCCGGCGATGGCGGTCAGCCTTGCCCGCGAACGCGGCTTCAAAATTGACGAGCAAGCCGTCCAACAGGAAAACGCCAAAATCGCTGAGGTCTGGGGCGCAAACCGCGAGCGATTATTACAAGGCGACGGCCCCGGAGGCGGCAATGAAACCGCCGCCTATATCCTGCTCGGCCTCGCCGCCAGTGGGCAAAGCGCGAATCCGAACACCGATGCCCTCGTCCACTATTTAGCCGGGCATCAAACCAAAGCCGGACATTGGGAGATCGATATGCGCGCCCGTCCGCCGCTCGAAGCCAGTCATTTCAATGCCACCGCGCTTTCCTTACGCTCACTGCAACTGTACGCGCCCAAAGGTCGCAGCGCATCCGTCAAACCACAGATTGCCAAAGCGCAGCAATGGCTGACCAAAACCACACCGCAATCGAATGAAGACCGCGCGTTTCATCTGCTCGGCTTGCATTGGAGCGGCGCGGACAAGGCGACGAAACAAAAGGCCGCCACGCAATTGCTTGCGCAACAACGCAGCGACGGTGGCTGGGCGCAGTTGGCGAGCATGCCAAGCGATGCCTATTCCACCGGGCAAACGTTGGTAGCGCTTCATCGCGCGGGCGCTGTGCCGGTCAGCAATCCGGCGTATCAACGCGGCGTGCAGTATTTGCTCAAGACGTGGAAACCCGATGGCGCGTGGCACGTGCAAACCCGCGTGTTCCCATTTCAAAAATACTTCGAGAGCGGTTTCCCTTACGGCAAAGATCAATGGATTTCAGCAGCGGCAACAAGCTGGGCGGTGATGGCGCTGGCCTTGACGATTGATCCGCCGCACAATGCTGCTACACCTATCACCTGGTAAAAGATTATGAATAACGCACAAGCCCTGATTGCTGCTTTAGCGGGCGCACCTGAGCTCATTATTGGTCTCGTGCGCGAAGTGCCGCCGCAAAATCTGAAGCGCCGTCCCAGCCCGAACAAATGGTCTGCGCACGAACACGCCTGCCACATCACGACGATTGACGCGCCTTACCTCGCGCGGCTGGAGTTGATGCTTGCTGATCCTGCGCCCCAAATCACGCCGATGTCTGCTTCGCCGGAAGAAGAAGCGGGCGCATTACTCAACGTTGATCTGGACGCAGCGCTGGCCTTGTATGTGCGCGAACGCGCGCGCCTCGTCGAGCGGTTGCAGCAGCTTTCCGAAGCTGATTGGCAACGAACGGCGGCGCACGAAGAGTTCAGCCATTACTCCGTCTGGATCATGTTTCGGCAACTGCTGCTGCACGAGATGCAACACGCCTACAGAGTCGAAGAACTGCGGCTGAAGAAAGACTGGGCGTAAATCTCTCGCTGAAAGTGAACGGCTATCAAATGAGCGTGAGTATCGCCGGGATGCCGTCGGCTCCTTTATGAACGCAGATACGACGCTCCGTTGACATCCACAATCCCGCCGGTCAAAAAATCAGTCCCCGCCGAAGCCAGGAACAAGATCGTGCGCGCCACTTCATCAGGATAAGCCACACGATTGAGCGGGCTTTGCTGGCGAATCGCGTCGCCGCTTTCGCCGTGCACCTTCCAGGCGACGCGCTCGGTATCCACAAAGCCCGGCGCAACGACATAAACAAACACGTTGTGCGGGGCCAGCGCCTGCGCCAGCGACTGGCTCATGGCATTCAACGCCGCCTTGCTCGCGCCATACGCGGGCGCGGTCGGTTCGCCGCGAAAGGCCCCGCGCGAAGAGACGTTGACGATTTTGCCGCCGCCCTGTTCGATCATTTGGCGGCCCGCCCAGTAACACATATTCGCCGCCGCGATCAGGTTGGTTTGAATGATCGCCGCCCAGGCCTGTTGCCATTGCTCGAAATTCACGCCCGCCAGCGGATGATCGGCATATATCGCCGCGTTGTTGACCAGCACATCCAGCTTGCCGAAGCGCTCGACGACGGCTTGCACCAACGCCTTGGTGGCAGCGGGATTGGTCAGGTCGTCTTGAAAGAGCGCGTGCGGGCCACCTGATAAAGCAGCCATTGTCGCCTGTGCGCCGGCCTGATTGTTGCAGTAATGGATGGCGACCTGCGCGCCATGTTGCGCAAACAGCTTGGCGGTAGCGCCGCCGATGCCTTGGGCTGCGCCGGTGATGAGCACGACTTGATTGGTGAAATCCACGAAGGAGCCTCCAGTGTGGTTGGGTTGCGGTAATGCTTGGCCCCCTTCTAACGCAAGTCGCACTGGCGCGCAACAATGACGAAAGGTGGAGCCTTGCGCAGACTCCACCTTTGCTTTACCCCTCCTCCTAATTTGTTATGGTTCTACCGGTCGTCCGCATCGCGCGGGACGGAAGCCGGCACTGAGGGCCGTACGAACGTCACCTGCCCGCTCAGGACGTAAGCGCGTTGGAAAGGCGCGAAGCGTGGCGCGAGCAATCCGTCGTTGATCTCGCGCGTGACCGCGAAGCGATTGAACGCCGACGGTGGGAGGTACAAACGCCGGTTCGACTGACCGCCGTCCGAGAAGCCGTTGATGTCCGCTTCCTGAAAAGAAATGACGCCGTCGCCGTTCTGATCCACTCTGGCGATTTCCTGGGCGTAGGACATAAACAGCCGCATACCGACGTCGGTCACTTCCGGCTTGAAAGACCGCACCCGCAGAAAGGCGTTCAGCAGCACCTCTTGATCCAGGGCGCTGGGTATGAAACGGTTGCGCGACTCGCGCTGCGCCGGGTTGGTGGCTTCCGTGCGATCCGGGTCACGCGGATTGTCCGGATTGTCGCCGTAGGTGAGTTTGTTATTCGTCACGCCTGCAGGACCTGAGCCGGGGATCACCGATTGAAGACCGTATTGCAGCCCTGCGGCAAAGGTTCCGGGCACGCCGCCGGTGAAAGGCAATTCGTAGTGCGGGAAGACCCAGTTGGTGCCCGAATTGAATTCCCAGTAGGCATGCACGTCGCTCTGCTGTTGCGCGTTGAAAGCGCCCATGCTGACCGGATGCGGCACGGTGTTGGGTTGGCGCGCCGGGTCCGGGAAAACATCGTTGACACTGCCCAGGCGCGGCGCATTGCCGTCGGCGGTGAAGATGTTACCGATGACACGGTTGTTGCCACTCCCGCGCGCCGCGATGGCGTCATAGTCGGCCCGCGTCAGGGTTCCGAATTGCGTCGTGCCGTCAGCGCGCGGCGGGGCGACGCGCGGCACTCTGATGTCGCTGATCATCCAGCCTTCGTACCAGCCGGCTTCATTGTTGATGACGAACAGGCCGGAGAAATCCATGAAGATATCGATGAACGCTCCGGGATCGTTGGGGTCGGTCGGCAGACCGGCCTTGGGTTCAAGCACGACCCGGACGGCGCCGAGCGTTGACAGCCCGCCATTGGCGGCGTTGGCCGCAGTCGGGATGGCCGTGTCGTTGATGCCCGGGACGACGCTGGTGAAGACGTTGGGCTGGAAACGGTTCGTGTCCAGCAGGTAGTACTGGAAGAGCATGCTTGGGTCGTCGGCCTCGGCAAAGGCCGTCAGCGGCTCGAAGCTATGCGGCCGTGCCGCCATTTCGATGAGCCGCAGTTTGAGCAACGGGGGCAACTGGCGAATGTCACCGCGCCGGGCAAATCTCTCAGTCTCACTGCGGGCTCTTTCCTGGCGCGCAGACCGGGCCTTTGCACTCTGCGGCGTCGTTGCCAACTCCCGCGCGGGGGCGCTGCCGCGATCCTGCGCGGCCCGCTCGGAGGGTATGCTCCGCTCCTGCGCGGAGGCCTTGTTCTGCGTGAAGATCGCCAGGCCAAATGCCGCCAGGGCCAGCAGGGAAATCAGCGCGATGATCTTGCTTGTCCTCGTTATCATGTCGTGAACTCCTTTTCTTGATTGTTGTTTAGTTCCCAGCTTTTGCGATGCTGCTTAACCACACAGCAGACGGATAAGCCCACAAAGCAAAGCATCGGTATGTTCGGTATATTCAGTTCAACAATCACGAGGCAGGGAAAAGTTCCCGGGTGCGAAAGAAAACGTCAGTTGAGGAAGAAAATTGTCCGCTGAGGGAATAACGCAGAGCGATAAATGAATTCAATGATTGGCCGAGACTTTCATTCCAAGCTGTCAGGCCGCCCGGGCAAAATTTCGATTCGCGGTTTCACCCAATTGAGTTCCGCATAATGGATTCGCCAGTAATCAACGCCGAGAATAAAAGGGTTCAATTCGAAGCGGCAGCGCTGCCCTTCACCAACCCCCTTTACAATACGGCCTTGCGCTTAACCCACCGGGCTGAGAATGCCAGCGACCTGGTTCAGGAAACCTACCTGCGCGCCTATCGCACCTATCACAATTTCACCGCCGGAACTAATTGCAAGGCCTGGCTGTTTACTATTCTGTATTCCGTCTTCGTGAATAAATATCGCAAAGACCAGCGGGAACCTGAAGTTGTTTCACTGGACGAGTTGGAGGAAAAATTCCAGCGTTGCCTGGTGGCAGCGGAATGGGATCCGCTGCGGGCGCTGAATCCGCTGGAGGTCGGAACGGAAGTAGATCAGGCGCTCAACCGGCTGCCTGAAGCTTTCCGTTTAGCCTTGCTGCTAGTGGATGTGGAAGAGATGACTTACGAAGAGGCCGCTGCTGTTTTGAATTGTCCGGTCGGGACTGTGCGCTCCCGTTTATTCCGCGCGCGTAAGTTGCTGTTTGTGGAATTGCAGCAGTACGCCCAAAAGAAAGGTTACGTTCAAAAGGCGAAAGTATAAGAATGCCGCTTGAGACCCGACATTTTAAGGATGAGCTTCAGGAACTGCTGGATCACCGGCTGAACCCCGCGGCGCGTCTTGCAGTGGAGACGCATCTGGAAGCCTGCGCGGAATGCCGGCGGGAGTTGGAAGCCTTGCGCTGGACCAAGCAATTTGCTCGGCAAACATATGCGGCTGAATCCGCGCCCGCAAGACTGCCCGCGAAGCTTGAGGATAATATTTTGAAGGCGCTGGCCCTTGAAGACGACAGCGCCCAGACCGTTCTCCCCGGAAGCTGGTGGCGGCAGCGGCGCGCGCTGCTGGCCTATGGGTTCGTCCTGCTTGCGGGTGTCGCCCTGACACTGACTTACTTCATTTTCAGAACGCAATTCCGCCACGCGCCGGATTTGCCGTCGGTAGTGGCCCAGGATTTTCGAGCTTACCAAGCGGAAAAACTCCCGCTCACGTTGCAAACCGGCGAGGTCAAAGCGCTGGAGCGGTTTTTCACGGCCAGCGGCCTGGCGTTCAACACGCGGGTCTTTGACCTGGGCATGATGAACTACCGTTTAGTGGGCGGGCGCATCCATCAGCTCAATGGCCGCCCAAGCGCGCTCTTTGTCTATCGCGGCCCAGCCGGCCAGTCGTTGCTCTGCCAGATGTATCCGGGGCTGGTGACGGAACTGCCGCCGCCAACCGCCGGTTTGCGCGAAAACAACGGCATCCGGTTTTACCTTTACCGCGTGAATGGACTGACCGCTGTTTTCTGGCAGGAAGGTGCGGTCACTTGCGTGCTGACTTCGGATATTGCCCCTGAAGAAGTAGTTCAACTGGCTTTTGCGAAGGCCATGAAAATTTAGTCCGGCGTTGAGTTGCACCTCAACTTGGTTGTCTGCCGGGATTGCCGTCCGGTTTGCGCAACACATTGTCGCTGCCTACAATGCGCGCCATCAATTTGAATCGTTCACAAAACGCCTATGACTGTTTCCTAAAGAGTGAGTTGTCCGTTCTTGCGCACGCCCTGCTACGTTTGCCTTTCGCGTGACACCGAAAGTGTCTTTGCGCGGGACAACCAACTCACCCTCGCCAGCGCCAACCAATCAACTCAAATAGGCAAAACAGGCAAACGATCTTTAGGAGACAACCAGCAATGAATTTCGAGAATTTGACCAGCTACGGCTGGAACGCAGCATTCGCCACACACTTTCAACCATACGCCGAAGAGGGTTGCTACGCCGGGCGCGTCGTCTTGGAATACAACCAGTTCTATCGCGTCTTCACCAACGAAGGCGAAATCCTGGCCGAGACGACCGGCAAGTTGCGGCACGAGGCACAGAGCCGCGCGGACATGCCTGCCGTTGGCGATTGGGTCGCGTTGAAAAAACGGCCCGATCAGCCATACGCGCGCATCCACGCCATTTTGCCGCGCCACAGCAAATTCACCCGCAAGACCGCCGGCGCCAAAACCGAAGAACAAGTCGTCGGCGCGAACATTGACACGATCTTGCTCGTGACTTCGCTCAATCAGGATTTCAATCCGCGCCGCATCGAACGGTACCTGACCGTCGCGGTCAACAGCGGCGTCAAACCCGTCGTACTGCTGAGCAAGGCCGATCTTTGCGAAGATGCCGCCAGCAAAGTCGCCGCGATGGAAGCCGTCAGCAACGGCGCGCCCGTCCACGCCATCAGCATCAACCGCAAACAAGGGCACGACCTCGGCGTCGCCGAAGTGCAAGCTTACTTTGTGCCCGGCGAGACCATCGCCATCGTCGGCACCTCCGGCGTAGGCAAATCCACACTCATCAACCGGCTGCTCGGCATTGACCGGCAAAAGATCAGTGAAGTGCGCGAGACCGACGAACGCGGCCAGCACACTACCCGCCACCGCGAATTGATCTTGCTGCCCCAGGGCGGCCTCGTGCTCGACACGCCCGGCATGCGCGAGTTGCAGTTGTGGGAAGGGGACGAAGGCATCGAACAGGTCTTCACCGATGTCGAGGAACTCGCCTTGCAATGCCGCTTCAGCAATTGCGGCCATCAGCGCGAACCGGGCTGCGCCATCCGTGCCGCTATCGCCGGCGGCACGCTCACCCGTTCACGTTTGGAAAATTACCAGAAGATGCTGCAGGAACTCGCACACCTGGCTAAACGGCAACAATCCTACGCCCAGTTGAACGAGCAAAAGCAGAAGTTGAAGAAGCTGACCAAACAAGGCGAGGAGCGCGGACGCGCGAAACGACGGGGCGATGATTGAAAGGCTGAAGGATGAAGCGTGACCTCCCTCATCCTTCAGCCCTCATCCTTTCACTGACACCAGCACGTGTTCAATCGTTTGAGGCACCGGGAACAGATCGGTGTAGGAAAACCCTGCGTTACGGAACATCAGGTTATATTCGACCGCCGTGTAAGCATCACCCGCCGGTGTCGAACCCAACATCGTCAAGGCGAACGCGGCGGCCTGGGGCGGCGAGACGCGATCAGCGTTCGGCACGAATTCCAGCGTCACGGCGCGCCCGCCGGGATTGAGCGAGGCGTGCACCTTGCGCAGCAGCTTCTCGCACGTCAGCACATCGAAATGGTGCAGGAAGTTCGTCAGCAAAACTACGTCGTAACCACTGCCCCAATCCAACTCAAACGCGCTGCCCGCCAAGGTTGCAAACCTGTCGGTGACGCCAAAACGCTGCGCATTCTCCTGCGCGACTTCCAACACCTTCGGCCAATCCAACGCAGTGACCTCTACGTTCGAATACGCCTGCGCGAAGGCGATGCCGAAAATGCCGTGCCCGGCGGCGATGTCCAACACCTTGACCGGGCGCGTTTGCTCGACTTCGACAAGTTTGGCGATGCCCTGAGCGGGCAGCATCATCAGCGGCATCATCGCGCGCGTGAAATTCACCCAGACCGGGTTTTCGTGCGACACCGTTCCTTGATCGCCCAGCAGCGTGCCACCCTTGCGCACGGCTGCGCTCAGGTTGCTGTGCGCCGCGACCATTTCCGGCAGCAACAGGAATTCGAGCGCGCCGCCCACATACGATGGTTTGTGTTTGTCCAGAAAGAGCGCCGAATCCGGCGTCAGAGTGTATTGGTCAGCGGCCTTGGTCAGGAAGCCGATGATGACCATGTAATCCAACAGGATGCGCATGCCGCGTTCCGATGTGCGGCAACGCGAGGCGACGGTGTAGTAGGTGGAATTCCCCTCGGCAATGGCCGTGAAGACTTCCAATTCGACGGCGGCCTTGATGGCGGCCGTGCGTTGATAGGCGTTGACCGCCTCAAAAAACAGTGCTGGCGAAGGCGCCACAGCCTGCTCGTTCATATTACTTCCCCCCAGAAGTGATGAACCGAAAGCCGGTTGCCAAACTGTATGTTGACCAGTTTTGAATTTGTCTGAAATAGATGTTTCGCCCGATGAAACGGCGCAGACCTTAGCGTCTTTTCGCCAGTCCCGCAAGGCACTGACAGGCCATGACGCCTGGCAGGCGCGCAACGCCGGGACGGTACCGCGCGTGTGAGCAAGCGGCGCGTCAAGTATGGCGGACTGGTGTAGCAGCGTAGGCTCCGCTTGCTCACGCGCGCGGTACCGGCCCAGCAGGCCGCCGGCTTGTGACATTGGCAACCCGGCTTGTTATGATGCGGCCCGATTGCAAGATCAGAGTCATCTCCTGCAACAACGTTATTCAATTTTTGTCAGCCCGGACGTATGCAAACTACGTCAATGGCGGCGGACTATTTAGAAAGGCTCCAACGTGAAGATCGGTTTTCATATGAGATTTTTGTTCGCTCTTTTGCTGCTTACCCTAACTGCCTCGGCGCAAAATTATCGTGGCACGATTCGCGGCCGCATCACCGACAGCCAGGGCGCTGTCATCACCGCCGCACACGTCAAAGCCACGCAACAAGAAACCAACGAGACGCGCACGGCCGCCTCGAATCAGAGCGGCGATTTTGCGCTCACGTTGTTGCGGCCCGGCACATATCAACTCTCCATCGAAAGCAAAGGCTTCCGTCGCAACGTGGTAGACGTTGTTGTCTCAGTCGGCCAGGAAATTCGCTACGATGCCGCGTTGGAAGTCGCCGCCGCGACCGACCCGCCCATGCAAATCACCGAGTACGGCTTGCTTAAACGCGGCACAACCGCGCACAGCACCGTCGTTGACAATCTGCAAGTCACTGGGCTGCCGCTCGATGGCCGCAACTTCCTCGAACTCTCGTTGCTCGTGCCCGGCGCGTCACCCGCCGCGCAAGGCTCCGCCGGTTCGGTGCGCGGCGATTTCGCCTTCAGCATCAACGGCACACGCGAAGACGCCAACAACTTCCTGCTCGATGGCGTTTATAACGTAGACCCCAAGCTGAACGGCTTCGGCGTCAAACCGCCCGTGGACGCCATCCGCGAATTTGAAGTCTCGGCCAGCACCTATGACGCCTCGTTTGGCCGCAGCGCGGGCGCGCAGGTCAACGTCGTGCTCAAATCGGGCGCGAATAATTTCCACGGCACGGCCTATGAATTTCTGCGCAACAAAGCCACCGACGCGCGCAACTTCTTTGCCCCGCGCAACGAACCCGCGCCGCAATACCAGCGCAATCAATTCGGCTTTTCACTGGGCGGGCCGGTGCGCAAAGACAAAACATTCTTCTTCGCCGATTACGAAGGCACGCGCTTGCGCGAAGGCCTCACGCGCGTGACCAATGTGCCGACACTGGCCGAACGCAATGGCGATTTTTCGCAGAGCTTCGATACCAATGGGCGCTTGATGGTGATTCGCAATCCGGTGACGGAGCAACCCTTCCCCGGCAATCAACTGCCGTTGGGTTTCATCCATCCGGTTGGCAAAAACATCGCCGCGCTCTATCCGTTGCCCAATCGCAACACGCCATTCGCCAATTATGTTTCGTCGCCGTCTCTGCGCGACCGCAACGACCTCTTCGATGTGCGCTTCGATCATCAGCTCAGCACGGCGTCGCAATTGACCGCGCGCTACAGCTTCAACGACCGCCTGTTGTTCGAGCCGTTCGCCGGCCCCAACTTTTCGCAAGTGCCGGGCTACGGCAACGACGTGCCGCGCCGGGGCCAGAACTTCATGCTCGGCGAAACGCACATCTTTTCGTCCACCTTCATCAACGATGTGCGCCTGGCCTTCAGCCGCACTGCGTCGAGCGTCAATCAGCAGAATCAAGGCCGCAACATCAACCAGCAAGTCGGCATGGCCAGCCTCGCCACCAACCCGCGCGATTTCGGCTTGAGCTTCATCACGCTGACCGGCTATTCGCCCATCGGCGACGAATATAACAACCCGCAATTCAGCGTGACCAACGTCTTTCAATTGCTCGACACGGCGACGTGGTCGCACGGCCAGCACCTCTTCAAATTCGGCGCGGATATTCGCAAGGCACAGCAGAATGCCTTCCGCGACGTGCAATCACGCGGCTTCCTGACGTTTTCGGCCTTCATCGTTGATCCAAACTGCCGGGTTTTAGAGGAAGTTTGCAAGCTAGTACCAGCCATCACCGGTAATGCCTTGGCTGACCTGTTGCTCGGCGCGCCCATCTTCACCGGCGGCGCGAAGCTGAATAATCCGCAGGCGTTGCGCACCGAAAGCTACAATTTCTTCGTCAACGACGGCTGGCGCATCCGGCCCAACCTGACGCTTTCGCTGGGGCTGCGTTACGAATTCAATTCGCCCGCCGTGGACGCGCACGACCGCGCCAACCTGTATGACGCGAGCACGCGCACGCTGACCGCCGTCGGCACTGGCAGCGTCCCACGCGCCGGTTATCTGGCGGACAAGAACAACTTCGCCCCGCGACTTGGTGTGGCATGGACACTAACTCCCAACACCGTCGTGCGCAGCGGTTACGGCGTCTATTACGACCAAGCGCCGTTGGCCTACGGCGAAGGGCTGTATTTCAACGCGCCCTATTTCAATCTGCGTTTGTTTTTCCCGCTGCAACAACTGCCGCTGTTGGTCAACGACCCGTTCCCGGCCAACTTCCCCATCGCCTTGCCGCAATCGGCCAACGCCTTTCAACGCGATTTGCGCACGGCCTATGTGCAGCATTGGAACCTGGGCATACAACGCCAACTCGGCGCGAGCCGCCTGTTCGAGTTGAATTACGTCGGCAGCAAAGGGACAAAGCTGATCGCCGCGCGCGACATCAACCAGCCGCGCCCGGGGCCGAAGCTACCCAATCCGCTGATCCCCTATCTGCGCCCCGACCCGCGCTACGAAGACATCACCTATCAGGAATCGAGCGCGAACTCGAATTACCACAGCCTGCAGGCCAGCTTTCAACAGCGGCTGACCGCCGGGCTTTCGGTGTTATCGTCATACGCCTGGTCAAAATCCATAGACAACGCGTCGGGCCTGTTCACCAGCGCGGGCGATCCGAATTTTCCGCAGGACAGCCTGAACCTGCGCGCCGAACGCGGGCGTTCCAACTTCGACCTGCGCCATCGTTTCACGTTGAGCTATGCCTATGAACTGCCGTTCGGCAAAGGGGCGACCGGCTTGGCTAAAGGCTTCCTGACAGGCTGGCAATCATTCGGTGTGATCACCTTGCAAACTGGCCGCCCCTTCACCGTCGCGCTGTTGTCTGACATTGATAACAGCAACACGGGCCGCTCCAATCTGGGTTTCGGCGCGAATGACCGCCCGAATCTGATCGGTCAAGCTCGCCTAGACAACCGCACTCCCGAAAGCTGGTTCAATACACAGGCCTTTCAATTCTCGCGCCCAGGTACTTTTGGCAACGCGGGCCGCAATTTGCTGGATGGGCCGGGGTACAAGAACGTGAATTTCTCTGTCGTCAAGAACACGTCGTTGAAAGAGCATCTGAACCTGCAATTGCGCGCGGAGTTTTTCAATCTATTCAACACGGTGAACTTCGACCTGCCGGATAACTTTCTGGGCTCGCCCTCGTTCGGCAGCATACGCTCGGCGCAAAGCCCGCGCCGTGTGCAGTTCGGCGTGAAGCTGTTGTTCTAAACGGTAGGACGGACTTTAGTCTGTCCTAAACAGCAGGACTGACTAAAGTCCGTCCTACTCACCCAATTTTTAATGTGAAAAATCCCGGCGAGCATGTTGACAAAAAAAACACTGCGTATTACATATGCCTCGCCAATTCAGAACTACAAAACATGTCAATCAAGTAACAGCATTAGGTTAGTTACTCGGATGTATACCAACAGACGATTACGGGCGAGTCGTAACGTTCGTTTGCACGGATCAGGGAAACAAGTCAGGCTTTACCGTCTTTTTCAGAACTAACAAACTGATCGCTAAGTTATTCAAGATCACTTGTTTGTGTGTCATTGCTGGTCATGGTGTTTATTTCGACTTGACCGTAGATACGTTTGCCATGCTGGCGCAAACCTGCGCCTTCACTTTTCTTGTTAGCCAAAATGACGCCGTTTGCCAGTTTCGGCCTGCGCTTGCGGTGTCAATAAAGGAGTGAGCCATGCTGCAAAAACGCCATTATTTTCCGTTGTATTTCCTGCTTGGAACCAGCTTATTTTTTACCTTGCTCATGACGGTCAAGCCGGGATTAGTTACCCGCTCAGCCGCAGGCAAAAGCGCCGCCCTACTCATTTGCCTGCCTGAGTCACAAAATGGCGGGCAAAGCCTGACAGCCTGGGTAGAAACTCCAGGTGGTGTAACACTCGCTGATGGGGATAACACGGCCGCGCTGAACCTGCCGCCAGGCACATCACTCAAAATTCAAGCTATCGGTACTGCTGATGGTTATTGCCAGTTGAAAACCTGCGGCGATCCGGAGTGCTTTACCTGCATTGATCTACCCAATGGAAGGACGGAACGCACCGTCAATTCCATCCACGTTAATGTGTTCATTGATAGCACCTATGCAAATGCCAATGGCTGGAATTATCTGGGTGCAATCTATGGCAAAGACCCGGTTAGTGGAGTAACAAAAGATTATCACGTGCTGAATAGCACGAACCTGACCAATTCGACCGGGCCGCGCCCCCACATGCCCAGTGCAGCGGGCGCCTATAAATACCGCATCACGGGTAACATCAATACCACTGCTTGCGATTTACAGCCGTCTGCCTTTCCACAACCGATTGAAATCACCATTCTGCACGACGCTCAGGTTGACGATGGCTGCCAGAGTTGCAAAGGGGGCGGCGTTGGCGGCGGCTCTGGCGCTGGGAAGACTGGCAACAGCGGTGGCGCGCCCACGGGCGTCGGCGAACCGGTCAGCGTCATTACCGGAAACATGTATCTGGATCAGACCGATTATGTTTCCAACGCGTCTGGCGCTGGTATTCAACTGATCCGTTCTTACAACAGCCGCCGTTATGCCAGCGGGATTTTCGGCCAGGGCTAGACTTCGACCTATGAAGTCACGCTGCAAAACCTGAACGAGAATTATTTGCGGCTGACCTGGGCGGATGGCGGCGTCAGCTATTTCAAACGCGACAGCGCGGGCAGCAACCGCTATTCGGCGATGTTCCGCCGCGGGCAATTCGCCTACGCCACCAAAGAAACCAACGGCACGTACAAAGTCTTCCTTATTCCTTAAAGGCGGGCTGATTTATCAGTTCGGCACGACTGGCTTGCTGACCGCCATTCTCGACCGCAATAACAACCAGACGACGCTGACACGCGACGCCAATAATCTGGTGACCGCCGTAACGGATGCGGCGGGGCGCACGCTGAATTTCACCTATTCCGGCGGGCGCGTGCAATCTATCAGCGACAGCACGGGCACGATTGCCAGCTATGGTTATTGGACGGCCGCCGATCAGCTTTCGGTCGTCGCCTATGCCGATAGCTCGAAATACTGGTTTAACCACGCCGTCGCGGCCAATCGCTTTGTCATCAGCAAGGTGATGGACGCCGATTACAACACGCTGGAATTGCACGCCTATGACAGCAATTTGCGCGCGACGACTTCGGAACTGCACGGCGGGGTTGAAAAGTACACGCTGAGTTATGTCAGCGACAGCGAAACGCACGTCACCGATGCGCTGGGCCGCGTCACCAAGTATTTCTTCAACCGCAAGAAAGCGCCCGCCGTCGTGACCAGCATCCAGGGGCTGTGCGCCTGTGGCGGCGGGGGCGGCAATCAAACGCAAAGCTGGACGTATAACAAATGGGGCGAGGTGCTCAGCTACACCGACGCCAACGGACTGGTTACTTCTTACACCTACGATCAATACGGCAATCCGGCGACGCGCACCGACGCCACGGGTACGGTGGCCTGGCAATTCAACGAACTGGCCGACCTGCTCTCGACCACCGATCAGATGGCGGGCGTCACGACGCACAGCCTGGATGCCAACGGCAATCTCAATTCAGTCAACGATGCCGCCAGCGGCGTCATCAGCTTCGGCGCGCGTAATGCGCAGGGTTTGCCGCCCACCATGACCGACCGGCGCGGCAACGTCACACAATTCAGCTATTACACGAACGGCCTGTTGCAAACGCGCACCGATGCGCTGACCAACCAGACCAATTATGAATACAGCTCGCGCGGCTGGTTGACCAAAGTCACCGATGCGGCGGGCAACATCGCCACTTTCACCTACGATCAGGTAGGCCGGTTGAAGACCGTGACCGAACCGGGCAGTGCGGTCACGACTTATACCTACTGATGTACAGGTCAACTGAAATCTAGCCCCTTCCGTTCTTTTTTTTCACCCCGGCCTTTGCCCCCGGGGGACACCAAACGCCGTCAGGAGCAAACCATCCTTCCTAAAAGCCAAAAAGACTTGGCGGTGCGCACA
>JANOWX010000247.1:0-5356 GCA_031418175.1 Acidobacteriota bacterium
CTTGGCGTTCGTTTTCGCGCGCCAGGGCAAGCTGCTCCGGGCTGGCGTCGGCGCAAATCAAAGCCGTCGTATAACGCCGTTGTTGCCGCTCTTCACTCACCTCATCGTCCAGCGAACCGATCTCGGCGTCGTAAACCGGCAGCTTGGTCAGCGCCAATTGCCGCAACACGCGCAACGGCGCGGGCGAATCAATGGCGCGCAAAATCTCGCCCATCAGTTCGGCCAGTTCCTGATTGGTCACGATCACCTGCGCTTCGCCCCGGCAACCGACACGGCGCAGGTTGCGTGTCCGCATGGGCAAGTGCGCGATCAAGTCGGTGAAGGTCCCGCTATCGCGCATCGGCTTGCCATCGGCCCATTCGTGCAACCCGTAAATCACCTCTGCCGCCTGGCGGTAACGCCCCGTCTGGCCGTTCTTTTTGTGGAAGACTTTGAATTGGGCTTCGCTCTCAAGCACGCCGCTCACACGGCGCACGATGCGGTAATTTTCCGGGCGGCGGTTGCGCAAACGCCCGATCAGGTAGTTGGTCAATTCGATCTGAAAAATCTCGCGCTCGATTTCGGCATCCGTCATCTGGCTGTCCAAATAATGGTTGAAGCGCCCTTTCTCAAGCAGCAGCAAGTACAAATCCTGCGCCAGGTCATGCGTCGAAAAGATCGGCAACACCGTGGCCGAAGATTGCTGACTGCTCAGCGTCGAACGCACCAACGGATGCACTGAAACCAGCCGATGCAGCGCATTCAATAATGCCTGCGCATCATCTTCAATACTGGTTTTCCATTTGGAAAGGCTCGCCAGTTTGACGACGGGCCGACTGGCCGGTTGATTGACTGACTGGTTGACCAATTGGTTGACCAATTGGTTGAGAGGTTTCACCACAGCTTTGGGTGTAAAGCTGTTTTCCAGGTTTCGCTCTTGTGTAGTTTCCGGATTTCGATAGACGACGAAGCTCGACACTGCGCGTGGCATGGCAAGGCCAGCCGCACAGGATGCCGCCCGTGAGGACGATAAAGCCTTCATTTGTTTCCCCGAGTCTAAGCAGACCTGTGAGGGGTCTGGGCATCCGTTCGACTTACGCCTTGCGACTTACGCCTTGCGACTTACGCCGCTCGACTCTGCCGTTCGACTCTGCCGTTCGACTCTGTTGGATGCCGTTGTGTGTAGTTTGTGTTCTGCTTCAGCGTCTGACGCACCAAGAGCAGGCCTTCAGGTAACGGACGCCGGACCGTGTGCTGCGCGCGGGTGGCAACGATAGTAGATAAAATTGCGCAGTCACGGCGGCCCGGTTCATCGCATGTCACCAGGACAAAACAATGCAACAAACTTGCAAACGAGCTTGTTAGTTATAAAAAAGCGCTTTTGAGATTTAAGGCCAAGAGGTCAAACTGCCAATCACAAGACGCGCCCAACGCGACCATGCCGACTGATCAATACCGTTCGAATACGGAAAAGACAGAGCATAGCCCGAGAGCTAGTCCTTACTCTTGCGGCCTTCCTGCAATGAGTCGCTCAGGAATACAGCCACCACAGAGCAGAATTCACCATAACCGCCCTTTATAGCTCTAAAATCTGCTCAAAAACCTAGGCTTACTTAACGTGTGTGGACGTTGCGGGGACGCGCGGCCACTTTTCTGTGAGTGTGATGCTGCTCGGTGAGGAACAACATCGAAGCTGGCGAGTTCACTGACTCGCAATTTCGCCCGAATAGACGCCCCGCATTATAGTCAGGCACTGTATGGCTGGCTAGTGCTTTTTTGTGGAAATTCAATTTTTTACTCAGCGCTTCGACTATCTATCGCCTAGTACGGCTGGCCCATGAAAGGTATTTTCCTCAGCAACGCAAATAAACCTCTCGCTCATACATTCGCATCATCTGTTCCTGTGTGCCCAGCCGATCCATCTGGTGAGTCTTCAAAGGGGCCGGGTGCGGCGGGCCTCTTTTCATATAACGCTACCCCAAGTAAACCGCCCAGCACCGTAACCGCGAATAAGACCAGCGCCCCCAAGACGCTGGCGGGCAACAAAAACTGCAATAACGCCTGGGCCGTGGAGAGGTCTTGCAGCTTGCCCACCATTTCTAACAACCGCTGCTTTTGCGGATCGGCCAGGCTCTTGGCCAATTCTTCCATCGCGCGTAACGAAGCGGGAAAGGTCGCCAGTTCGAGGGGAGTCCCAATAAATATACGGATGATGGCGCCGAGCAAACCGGCGATTGAAGCCACGCGCGCCGCTTCGGCCCAACTCACACGTTGCGGAGAGCGGTCTATGTAAAGCTTCGCCGTGGTCGCGCCGCCCACCCAGGCCCACAGGCAACAACAGATATTGGCAGCTTGCACCAAGGGCAACACCGACAATATCCCAACGATCAAACCGCCGATCAAAGCCGGTTGACTGCGATCCGGTTCCGGCATCCCTTCTGCCTCCTTCTCGGTCAAATCAATTTTGTTTTGTGCTGACTGGCAGTAAGGCCGCCAGCAAAGCCGGTAAAACGTAAAACGCAGCAACGGCTCCGGCAAGCAGGCCCGTCACCAAGCGCGCGCCGGTGTTATGCGCCAACACGCCAGCCGCGCCCAAAGCCCAGTCCAACGCCAACAGTGCCAACGCCAACAGCAGGTACCGCCGGGCTGGTAATTGCGCCGCATCCAGGCACCGCCATAACGGATACAGCAACAAACCGAGCAATGCCCCAGCGTAAATTCCGGTGCAACGCACACAGACTGCCAGCGGCCAACCGCACCACTGAAACGAACGCTCGCTGCGCTGATGACAAATTATGGCGAAGGTGCGATACAGCATCAGCGCGCCCCATTCATGCCCGCTGCACATCAACTTCGGCGCAGCCAATAGCGCAATCAACCAAACGCACGCCAGCGCCAACAGCACGGTGTAAATGATCCGAGCCGGTTTTGCGGCCTTCCCTTTCATCTTGCCGGCAGCCTTTGGCGGGTTATCTATCGAACCGCACAAACGCATCCGGCCCGCCTTCGACGTGCACGGTGTCTATGAAACGCACGTGTTTGGTTTCGGTTGTCATGATCAGCGAATGCGTGCGTTTGCCGTGACCGAAGAAGCGCACGCCGCGCATCAGCGTCCCATCGGTCACGCCGCAAGCCGCGAAAATAATCTTGTTGCCGGGCGCAAGTTCGTCCGTACTGAACACGCGCGTCGGGTCTTTGATGCCCATCGCCTGCATACGGTCGAAGACGCCGTCGGCAATCTTGGCGCGGTCTTCGGCCATTTCGAGTTGCTCTTTCATCACGAAGCGCGCCTGTATCTCACCGTTCAAACACTTCATGGCCGCCGCCGTAATCACACCTTCAGGCCCGCCGCCGATGCCCATCAGCGCGTGCACGCCCGAACCGGCGACCGCCGCCGAGATGCCCGCCGACAGATCGCCGTCCGAGATCAATTGAATGCGCGCGCCCGCGGCGCGAATGTCGCCGATCAATTTTTTGTGGCGCGGGCGATCCATCACGACAATGACCAGGTCTTCGACTTTGCGGTGCAAGCGCTTGGCGATGGCTTTCAGATTCCGCCGCACCGGCGCGTCAATATCCACCGCCCCTTTGACCGAAGGCCCGACGACGATCTTGTTCATGTAAATGTCCGGCGCGTGCAGCAAGCCGCCCTTCTCTGCCGCGGCAAAAACCGCAATCGCATTGGCCGAACCGGTCGCGCACAGGTTCGTCCCTTCCAGCGGATCAACCGCGATGTCTACTTTCGGATATTGCCGCCGGTTGCCTTTGTGCGCGCCCAGGCCGAGCCGTTCGCCAATGTAAAGCATCGGGGCCTCGTCGCGTTCGCCTTCACCGATGACAATGGTGCCATCCATCGGGATCGTATCCATCACGGTGCGCATGGTCTCGACCGCGACGTGGTCGGAGTATTTGCGCTCGCCTTGCCCCATCGTGCGCGCCGAAGCGATGGCGGCGGCTTCGACGACGCGCAGAAAGTCGTATAGCAGGTCGTGTTCCAGTGGACGCGCGGGCAGGTTCAGGTTGCTCATTGGGTGAACTCCTTGGGAAAGTGACTAGCGTTTGCTGGCGCTAGACTTGAAGAAATAGAACCTCACAGCATCGAAGAAAACGCCATGAATGGAATTTGTTTGCCAGCATTTCTGCTCGCCCTCTTCGTGCGTTTCGTCGCTTCGTGGTGAAAGTCTTTTCTTGAATGCGCTACCGCCAGAAACTGCCTGGCATAGTTTCAATCGGCCGTGTGTTCCTTGGCCTCGCCCAGCCGCGGATCGAAACAGGCGCGGCAGCGCGCTTCATACGCATCCGCAGCGCCCACCACCACACGCTCACGGCTGGCAATCAGGCGTTGGGTGTAGGTGGCGGGACTGCCGCACTGAATGCAGACGGCGCGGGTCTTGGTCACGTCCTCGGCAATCGCCATCAATAACGGCATCGGTTCAAAAGGGCGGCCCAGATAATCCATGTCCAGCCCCGCGATCACGACGCGTTTGCCTTGCGCCGCCAGTTGATTGGCCACCGCGACCAATTCCTGATCGAAGAACTGTCCTTCGTCAATGCCCACGACTTCGGTGTCGGTTTCGACCATGGCCACGATCTCGTGCGCGGCGGCGACGGCTTCCGATTCGATCTTCATGGCCGAATGCGAAACGATGTGGGTTTCGGAATAACGCGCGTCAATCACGGGTTTGAATATCTGGACTTTCTGGCGGGCGATTTGGGCGCGGCGCAAACGGCGGATCAATTCTTCGCTCTTGCCGCTGAACATGGAACCGACGATGACTTCGACTGAACCTGCCATGAGATCGCCATTCTGCAAAGGCTTGCCGGGCTGCTGCTTCAACGTGGATGTGTCCTCTCTTCTTGCAAGGGTCTTACACGGGTCCTGCGCTTGTTTTGCTGGAGCGGGTCTTGCTTGCGCGGGCTTACTGCCGCCGGGTGTTGTGCGGCTCACCTTCTACACCAAATGTTGAGGCTTGTGCAAGACAGCCTTCCGAGGGCCGTTCATAGGCGTTGCGGCGGTCAGGCCGTTCTTCTTTGCAGCATTCGCAACAGCCGTCTTGCGCCAGGCGGCAATGTTTGTTTCTCGCTTTTGTTAAGGATGTTAAGCGCCGCCGTTGCGTTTCTTGAAAAGGCACAGAGCCGTTGCTAAGATGCGTCACGTTCAATGAACCAGTGACGCCAATGATTCGTACAGTGGCTGTGGAATCGTTCAGGCGTCCTGCTTGAACGCCAAATTGCAAGCTTGGAAGACAGTAGAAAATCCAGAAGTTTTTGAGGGAGTGTGTAGTCTATGAATAACGAATTCGACAATATCATCATCACGCGCGAGCAACCGCGGCGTCCAAGTTGGAAGCTGCTGAGCGGAGTTGCCGCCGGGGTG
>JANOWX010000248.1:0-6627 GCA_031418175.1 Acidobacteriota bacterium
CAGCCCTCCCTCACGGTCGGGCTACTGACACGGAACCAAAAGGAGAAAAGCTATGGGAAAAGCGATACTCGGTATTTTGGCAGTGCTGTTACTGCTTGTGTTAGTCATCGGCGGTTGGGTGGCGGGGAAATATAACGGGCTGATCGGGTCACGCAACGAAGTGGATGGCAAATGGGCGCAGGTCGAAAACAACCTGCAACGGCGCGCCGATCTGATTCCGAATCTGGTCAATGCGGTCAAGGGCTACGTCAAGTTGGAGGAAAGCGTCTTCACGAAGATCGCCGAGGCGCGCGCCAAGATACAATCCACCACCAGCACGCCCGAAGAGAAAATGGCGGCCAGCAACCAGATGACCGATGTCGCGCGTAATGCCGGGCTGTTGCCAGGCGGTGGCGGCGGCATCTTGGGCACGGGCGGGCGCTTCCTTTCGATTGTCGAGCAGTATCCGCAGTTGAAATCGGACACGCAGTTTTTGAAGTTACAGGACGAACTCGCGGGCACGGAAAACCGCCTGGCTGTCGCGCGCAAGGATTACAACGAGTCGGTGCAGTCGTACAACACGAACCGCCAGTCCTTCCCGACCGTGATCATCGCCGGGATGCTGAACTTTCAGGACAAGCCGTTTTTCAAAGCCGAAGAGGGCGCAAAGACCGCGCCGAAGGTGGACTTCAGCAAGTAACAGCGGCAGTGAATTGAACTGTTGAGGGGGGAGCCGGACAGCCTCGGACGATGCGAGGGTGGTGGCTCCCCCAGCGTTTTTGCGCCCGGTTGTTTGCGCGAACCGCGCGGCCACGCGTGCTGAAAAAAAGCGCGCCGCTGCCACCGCTTCCTCTGTCACTACCGCAACCAGTCAAGTTATTTTTGAACAAAGCCTCAGTCTTTTCAGCCGGATCAGCATTTTGCAAGAGTACGCGCGCTAGTCGTTCTCGTATTAACCCCGCTCGGCTTTGCATCATCATTTGCATCATCAATGGAGGCAGTATGAATTCATCACGCAGATTATCTCAGTGGCTCGGCACGCTGGCGTTGCTCCTGTTCGCCGCCACGCTCATTCAAGCCCAAGGCATCATTCTGCCGCGCCCGTGCGATGTGCCCGGGCCGCGTTGCGCGCCGCCCGAATGGCAGCGTCCGTTGCGCGTCAAAAGCATCCGGCTGCAAACCAAAATCACCGATCAGGCCGCCGTCACGCACGTCGAGCAGGTCTTCGTCAACGAATCGCCGTATACGTTGGAGGGCACGTATTTCTTCCCGCTGCCCGACGGCGTTTCGATCAGCGAATTTGCGATGTGGGATGGCGACAAACGGCTGGTCGGCGAATTCCGCGCGCGTGACGAGGCCCGGCGCATTTATGACAGCATCGTGCGGTCGCGCCGCGATCCGGCCTTGCTCGAATACGCGGGCAAGAATCTGTTCCAGGCCAGCATCTTCCCGATCGGCCCGCACAGCGAAAAGAAAATCGAATTAACCTACAGCCAGGTGCTGACCGGCGAGGCGGGCACGGTGGGGTATCGCTACCCGCTCGGCACGGGCTGGCGCGCAAATGGCTTCATCAACGATGTGCCGCGCCCGGTGCCGATGCCGGGGCCGCGTCCGATGCCACGCCCCATGCCGCCGATTAGAGAGGGCGATTCCACGCGCTTTCCGCCGCCGCGTCCCAACGTCGGCGTGGTCTCAGGTGAAATCGAAATCGTCTCGCGCATAGCGCTCAAAGGCATTTACTCGCCTTCGCACGATGTCGAAGTCAAACGCGACGGTGAACGGCGCGCGCGCATCACGTTTGAGACGCGCGCCACCGGTTCGCAACCTGATCTGCAACTTTTCTACACCTTCTCCGAACAGGAATTCGGCGCTTCGCTGTTGACGCATCGCGAGCCAGGCAAGGACGGCTATTTCATGCTGTTGCTCGCGCCCAAGGCCGAGTTGGATGAGAAGGCCATCTCGGCCAAAGAGATCGTCTTCGTGCTCGACACGTCCGGCTCGATGGCGGATGACGGCAAGATGGAGAAGGCCCGCGCGGCCTTGCGCTTCGGCGTCAATGCGCTGAATGCGCGCGACCGTTTCAACATCGTCTCCTTCGCGGGCGAAGAGCATCTGCTGAGCGAACGCCTGCTCAACGCCGATGCCGCCGGCAAGAAACAGGCGCTCGAATTCATCGAACGCCTCAAAGCCACCGGCGGCACCAACATCAATGACGCGCTGCTCGCGGCTTTTAACCAACTAGCGGGTAAGCAACTGCCCGCCAGCGAACGCCCGCAAATGGTCGTGCTGCTGACCGACGGCCAGCCGACCGTAGGCATTACCAGCGCCAGCAAGATCATGACCAACGCCAAAGAGGCCAATCGCAGCAACGCGCGGCTGTTCACCTTCGGCGTGGGCTACGACATCAACACGCTGTTGCTGGACGGGCTGGCGGGCGAAGGGCGCGGCGCGGTCACTTACATCGAACCGAAGGAAGACATCGAACTGAAAGTGTCGAGCTTTTTCGCCAAGGTCAATCATCCGGTGCTGAGCGAGCTGAAACTGGATTGGGGCGGCAGCGAAACCGAACTGCTCTATCCGCGCGCGCTGCCCGATCTTTTCCACGGTTCGCAGTTGGTGCTGGTTGGACGCTATCGTCCCCGCTTGGCAAAGGCTGATTTCCGGTTGACGCTGATGGGCAAGGTGGCGGGCCGCGAGCGGCGCTTCGTTTACGACGATTTGAAGTTCCCCGAAACGCAACGCGATCACGAATTCCTGCCGCACCTCTGGGCGATGCGGCGCGTCGGCCATTTGCTGGATCAGATCAAACTGAATGGTGAGAGCAAAGAATTGCGCGATGAGATTGTCGCGCTGGGCACGCGCTACGGCATCGTGACGCCTTACACGTCGGCGTTGGTGTTGGAGCCGGGGATGCAGGTCAGTCAGGGTTTGCCACGGGACCGCGCAAGCGAAAGAGACCGTGACACACGTCGCGTTCCTGGCGCGGTTGGAGGCCGCACTGCGGATGCGGTCACAGTTTCACCCGCCGCGCCTCCCATCTACTCCGCATCGGCTGGGCAAGGTGCGGTGCAAGCGAGCAAGCAAAAGGAAGCGCTACGCAAGGCCGACAATGTTGTGCGGGAAGAAGCTGAACAAGCGGCGACAGCGAATACCATGCGCCAAGTCGCGGGCAAGACCTTCTACCTGCGCGATGGCGTTTGGACGGACAGCGAATTCAAGGCCGAAGCCAAATTGCCCGAGGTCAGTTTGAAATTCGCCAGCGACGAGTATTTCAAACTCATCAACCAAACGCCGAAGCTGGCTGATTTCTTCGCGCTGGGCCAACGCGTCGCGGTGGTGTGGCAAGGCAAGGTCTACCGCGTCGTCGAATAGGGCGGCCCGCTTAATGCCAAGACGCCAAGTTCGCCAAGCAGGGTTCAACCTCCCCCTTGGCTTGCTTGGCGTCTTGGCGTTTATACTCGGCGCACCTTGATTTCACTCCCCAGAGGAAACGCAACCATGGAGCAACTCGCCCGCGAGATGAAACTCGATTGGGACAAACGCGCGGCCGAAGACGCCCGCTGGTACATCAATACCGTGCGCCGCCAGCAAACCGAAGCTGAGTTCGACGCCAGCGGCCGCCACGAAGTGCAAAGCCAGATCGTGGAGAGCCTAGCGCTGTTGACCAATGGCCGCGACCCGCGCCAGTTGCGGCTGCTGGAAATCGGCTGCGGCATCGGGCGTATGACCAAACACCTGGCTGAAATCTTCGGCGAAGTTTACGCCGTGGATGTCTCGGCGGAAATGCTTCGGCAGGCGCAGACGCGCTTGCAAGGGCTGGCCAACGTGCGGCTGTTTGAAACCAGCGGCCAAGACTTCACGCTCTTTCCTGACCACAGCTTTGACCTGATCTTTTCGGCGTATGTATTTCAGCATGTCCCCAACGCCGCGCTCATTCGCAGCAATCTGGTCGAGGCCTGGCGCGTGCTCAAACCGGGCGGCGTCTTAAAATTCGTGACCAATGGCGTGACGGCGGACGGGGCCGGCCAAAACGATTCGTGGCATGGCGCGGCGTTTCCCGAAGCGGCGCTGCGGCAACTGGCGCACGAACTCGGCGCGCAACTGCTCGGCCTGTTCGGCGAAGAGACGCAATACTGTTGGACGATGCTGCGCCGCCGCGTGCACGCGCGACCAGCCGCCCGGGCGCAAGCGCCGCAGGTTATTGTGTGCGGGCACGCCGATGATCTTTCGATCACCGAGATTTCGCTGAGCGGCGCGCGGCCTTATTTGACGCTGGTACTGGCGGGCGAATTCAGTGAGTGGGACGATGCGGCTACGGTCAAGATTGAGTTGGCTGGCCGTAAGGTTTTGCCGCGCTATGCCGGGCCGCCGGGTGCGAATGTGTTGGCCACATTGCCAACACGCGCGGCAGATTCGCTGTTTCAGGTGAATCTGCGGCTCGCCACTGATTTGCCTTTGGGCGAGTTGCCCTTCCGGGTGCATTGGGGTGATGGCGCGGTCACTGCGGTAACCGTGATGATTGTTCGCTAAAATAGGAAGAAAGGTTTTGCGGCTCTGCCGCTTGATGTGCGGAAGGTCTGTGACCTTCCGGTCACGCCGCCTTTTTCTTCCGGGGCTACGCCCCAACAGCCGGGGCGTAGCCCCGGAAGAGTGAGGAAACACCTGCGGAAGGTCACAGACCTTCCGCACAACAAGCGGCAGAGCCGCGCGGCAGCGGACATACGCACAATCTTTCCCGTAGTGCCCTAAAAATAAAAGGGTGAAGCGGCTCTGTGGCGCTTCACCCTTTTTGTTTTTGCAGGAAAGACTGAAGTCCATCCCACTCTTTTAGAATGCCGGCACGGTGATCGTATAGCTCGGCAACAGTTGCAGCACGTGCAGATTGTGCCCGCCATTAAAGATCGCGCCGCGATTTTGCGCGTAGCCGAAAATCGGCCTTCCGCTGCCGTTAAACCGCACCCAGCCCGTGCGGCCCGAGGGGATTTGCGTGTTGAGCCCGCCCGTGATGCGCAACGAATTGAGCAGAAACGTGCTGTAACAGGAAAGCGCCACACTGGTTGAAAAAACGGTCTCAACATCGTTGTAAACGAGGGTGAAGATGCGTGTCGAAGGCGGCGGCGTGCCAATCGCCAAATTGCTGGTCGGAATCAGCAAATTGATTTGCGTGCTATCGCTCACCTGACTGTTAAAGTTCGACAGGCCAATTGCCGACGGCAGGCGTTCGTATTCGATGCCGTTGAAAATCAAATCCGCACCGAATTCTGTCGGCACCACGCTCCCATCTGAAATCTTGGCGATGCCGATGGCCTGAATGTTGGCTTGCCGGCCATCCGTCTCGCGAATGTACTCATCGCCGATCAGCCAATTTAACTTGGCGGGGCCGCCATCCGTCGCCATTGCTATCAGGTAGCCGGTGACGCCCGGATCGAAATCGCTCATCAACAAGGTCGCCGTCTGGTTGCGCGTCAGGCTGATAAACGAATCGGCCACCGAACAACTGCTGCCGTCCACAGCGAACAGGTGCAGGTTGACGTCCAGCGTTTGACTGGTGTTGGTGATGTTGATTTGCGTGTCGCCCAATTGCGGCGCCGAAGCATTGCTGGTGTATTTCGGGAAGATCAAAATGCTCGACGGTTTGAAATCGCTGAGCACGCTGTTTTGCGGATAAGTAATCGCCACCTGCGCCAACGCCGCTGAACTGCACCACACGAGCGCAGCCAAAAGAAAAACGAGCTTGGTGAGGTTGTGTGTACGTAGTTTGTTCATAATGCCTTCCTCCGAAGTTCCAAAAGTCCAAAAGATCAAAAACCTAAAGTGTGAGTGTGATAGAGCCTTGCGTAGCTCAAATCACTTGGGGTTTACTGACGCCAATCGGGGGCAAGCGCAATGTTACCGGTGCTTCACGTGATGACTTAATGAGCCTGCGAGTTGCTGCAATTTTTGCGACACTCGAATTTTTACGGGGTAGATTGGATAACGGCTTCGCGTTAAACGCACATTCCAAAAGTGAGGCGGCGATTACGGGGAAGATCACCTGAAGCTTCTAAAACGCCCTGACAAGATTGCCGGTCTGTCAGGGCGAGCGCATCTTACACAACCGCTGCGGAAAGGCGCAAACGATTTATGAGCAGGGGCGTTCAGCGCCACATTAATTCCAGCCCCGTAGCGGGGCAAGCGGGCTTAACTGAATAACAAAGGGTAAGCCACTGGTTCTAACAGTGAGACCAGCACAGCTTTGAGCGTTCCGGGAGTAAAGTTCTCCCCCTGGGGGCCTGATAACATCACCAGGAGAGAACTTCATGAGAGAGATTTTTGGCGAATAAGCCCTCCGGCAAAAACAATCAGGGCTAGACAGGATTAACAGGATTGCTTGCAGGATTAACAGGATACTGGCGAGAAAGCCTGTCAATAACTGCCCGTTGGTAAGTTCCTGTGCAAAATGAATCTGGTACAAAGAATCGTGATTTAGGCCAAATTCAAGGCTGACCGCAATTCAAAATACCGGGAAGATTTTGCACCCCTACTTATCCTGTCAATAAGTCCGATAAATCCTGTCTAAACGCCTGGTGTATCGTCTCAATAATTCGGGGCGGCGTGTCAGTAGCCCGACCGTAAGGAAGGGCTGGCATCCGCAATCAAGCCCTTCCT
>JANOWX010000249.1:0-12872 GCA_031418175.1 Acidobacteriota bacterium
CGCGTGAGCAAGCGGCGCGTCAATCTTGTGCCATTGGTTTAGGCGGTACCACTCCGCTTGCTCACGCGCGCGGTACCGCCCCAACCTTCAAATCGGCAAATAAACACTCACCGTCGTCCCCTTTCCTTCCTCGCTCTCAACCTCAATTTTCCCCTCGTGTTTCTTGATGATTTCCTGTGTGATCATCATGCCCAGGCCGGTGCCGTGTTGCTTGGTTGAATAGAACGCCTCGAAGATACGGCGTTTGGTTTCGGGCGACATGCCTGTGCCGTGGTCAACCACGCTGACGACGATGGCGCCGCGTTCGGCGTCGAAACCGACGGGCAACTGAATCGGTTTGAGCAACTCCGTGCGCAATTCGATCTCGCCCGCGCGCGGCGAGGCTTCGACGGCGTTGATGAGCAGGTTTAAGAAGACTTTGCGCAATTGCAGCGGGTCGTAATCGCCCAGCAATTTTGCGACGGCGTAATCGCGTTTGATCACGACGCGCGATTGTTCCAGCCGCCCGCCCGCCAATTCGATCACTTCATCCAACAGCGCATTCAGCTCGGTCGGCTGGCGCTCAGGCTCGCGCGAGCGCGTCACGTAACGCAAATCCATCACGATGGTCGTCAGGTGTTCCAACCCGCGTTTGAGCCGCGCGACCGTGTGTTTGACGTCGTCATCTTCAGCGCCAAGCTGCATTTCCAGCAGGTCTACGTTGAGTTTGATCGCGCCCAGTGGGTTGTAAATCTCGTGGGCGACCTGCGCGGTCAATTGGCCGACGGTGCTGAGCGTGCGATTGCGATTGGACTCTTCGCGTATGCGTTCGGCTTCGGTGACATCGGTCAGCACGACGACGTGGCCGCGTTGCTGCTGTCCGACCAGGCGCGGGGCCACGTCAACGTCAAAGAGTCGCGTCCCGTCTTGCCCAGCGTCAGCCGGTTGAATTTGAATGTGTTTGCGATGCGCCGGATGGCCGTTTTCGGCTTGGGCGGACGCTTCGACAAAGGCGCGCAGGTCGGCATTGCGGCTAAGCAGCGTGCGGTAATCCTGCTGCAAACATTCGTCACGTTGCAGCTTGAAATCTTTGAGAAACGCCGGATTGACGGTCAACACCGCGCCTTGTTCGTTGAAAGCCAGCACGTCGTTCGACAAGCTGTTGAGCACCGAGGTCGTCAAGCCGTCGGCCTCTTGCGCGTTGTTCTTGGCCTCGCGGATTTGGCGTACTTGGCGTTGCGTGAGGATGTAGGTGGCCACCGCGACGATCCAACTCATCACATACGTCAACCACCAGCGGTTGTTGACCTCGGCGGCCGCTTGCGTTTGCTGCGCTTTCATCTCTTGCAAGACGGTGCGCTGGCGGCTGCTCAAATTCTTGGCCAAGGCGAAGGTGGTTTCGGCCAGTTGATTGCGGCTGACAAAAAACTGGCGCTGCGTTTCATCTGAAACTTGCGGTTCGCTTTCCGCGCCGGTTGTTTGGCCAGCGGACGGCGCTGCACCGTTCGTCTGGTTAGGGTCGCGCGGCGCTGGGGGACGCTGTTCTTCCAGGTACAACGACTCCCAAAAAGCACCCGCGCTCTTTTCGACCGCTTCCCAGGCTTGGCGTTCGTCCTCTGGCAGTGTCGTGCCGCGATCGGCGCGCAGCCGTTTGCCTTCGTCGAGATATTTCTCCAACTGCACTTTCGCGTCATTTAGCTTAACTTTGGTGGGGAGACCGCGCACGCCCAAATCGCGCGTCGTGCGGTACAGGCGCGCTTCGGCAATCACGCTCTCGGTGTGCGCGCGCAATTCAATCGCCAGTTGCAACCGGTTGGTGTAATCCTGCGTGCGCTCTTCGGCCAGCAAACTTAACTCGCTGAGCTTGGCCGTGCTGTAATTGCCGATGTACCAGAGCGAACTGAGCAACATGGCAAAGCCGAAAATCAACACATAGTAAATCAAACGTGAGTTGACCGGCTTGGATTGAAAGACTGAACGATTCATTTGGTTAACGCTTCGATTGCTGGTAGTCGGTAGTCGGTAGTCGGTAGTCGGTAGTCGGTGGAGTAAGGACTTGATGCACTTACTGACTACGGATCATGAGCGGATAACTACTGACTACCGACTACTGACTACTGACTACTGACTACTGACTACTGCTTGCACGTGCGCGCGCTTGCGTTCATACAACCGCGCATCGGCCAGGCGCACCAATTCGCCCGCGCCTTGTCCATCAGTGGGAAACGTCGCCAGACCGTAGCTAATGCCAACCGGCGTGCGCAACGATTCCGCTTGGCAAGTATCAAGCAAGCGCGCTTCCAGCCGTTGCAAGACGGGCGCGGTGGCAGCGCTGCCGGTTTCGGGCAAGAGCGCCGCGAACTCGTCTCCGCCATAGCGAAACGCCATATCGCTCTGGCGCAGCGACGCTTGCAGGATGGCGGCGAATTGGCGCAAGACCGCGTCGCCCGCCGGATGGCCCAGCCGGTCATTGACCTGTTTGAACTGATCGAGATCAAACAGCACCAGCGTCAACTCGCGGCCATAACGCCCCGCGCGCGCCAACTCTGCCAGCCAGCGTTGTTCAAAAACGGCGCGATTGAAAAGCTTGGTCACAGCGTCTTGTTGAGCCTGTTCCTGCAATTGCCGCGTCACGCCGTGCAAATAGGCTTTGACTCCGCTGGTCAACAGCGCTTGCTGTTTCAGCCGATTCCCCTCACCGCCGAACTGGCTGGCCACCAGCAACTGACCAATCAAATCTTGCAGGTCGCCATTGTGCCGGGCGTACCACTCACCCAGCTTGCGTGCGGCCTTGAGCGCATCTTCATTCAGACCCGGCGTTGCGCAAGTCAACCCGACGATTTCCAACAGGGTGTTGAATTCCGTCGCGCGCTGAACGGGCATTTGTGCCAACTGCGCCAACAGACTTTCACAATTATCTCGTAAAAGAGCGACCATCGAATCCGGCATTAGGGCTGTTCTCCTCACCATTGTCATGCGACCGTGTTGTTTGAATGCGTGCGGGACGGATTGTTTTCAACGAACGGGGGACATTATATTCGCTTCGCCGCAATGGCATAGCCCAGCGGGGCAAGCAGCGCATAAAAGTATTCAACGATGGGAAGTGACGCAATCAAGCAAGAAAAGCATGGAGTTCAAGCTTTAGCTTGTTTGGCGCGCGCAGCGCGCCCGCACAGCCTGAAGGCTGAACTCCATGCTCTTGTCCTTGCGCGTTTCTCTCACCCTGTTGAACCACTACCCGGAGACGAATGAGCGATGCAACAAAACGTGACTCAAAAACCTTATGACGCAGCCGTGATCGGAGCAGGCGTCTTCGGCACGTGGACGGCCTATCAATTACAGCGCGCCGGGTTGCGTGTGGCGCTGCTGGACGCTTACGGCCCCGGCAACAACCGGTCGAGTTCGGGCGATGAGTCGCGCATCATTCGCATGAGTTACGGCGCGGACGAACTCTATACGCGTTGGGCGTGGCGCGCCTTGCAGTTGTGGCGGGAATTCGACGAACACACCGGGCAGCCGGTGTTCCAGCCCACAGGCGTGCTATTGCTGGCGCGCGCCAATGATGCGTATGCGGCGGCCAGCGCCACCGTCTTGCAAATCGCCGGCGTGCCCTTCGAGCAATTGCAACGCGACGAATTGGAGCGGCGCTATCCGCAAATCAATTTCGGGCCCGTGACGTGGGCGCTTTACGAACCGCAGAGCGGCGCCTTACTGGCGCGGCGCGCGGTGCAACTGGTCGCGCGCGCGGCGCTCAACGCGGGCATTGAATATTTCCCAGCAGCGGTTTTGCCGCCCGTGGGCACGGGTAATTTGAATGCGGTGACAACGCGTGAAGGCGCGACGATTAGCGCTGGCGTCTTCGTCTTTGCCTGCGGCCCCTGGCTGCCCAAGCTCTTCCCCGGTCTGCTCGGCGAACGCATTCACTCGACGCGGCAAGAGGTCTATTACTTCGGCACGCCTGCGGGTGACCGGCGCTTTGCCCCGCCGCGCTTCCCGACCTGGATAGATTTCGGCAGCGAGATGTATGGCCTGCCGGATTTGGAAGGGCGCGGCTTCAAACTCGCGCTCGACCGCCACGGGGCGGCGTTTGATCCTGATACTGCTGAACGTCTCATTACACCAGAGACATTGCGGGAAGTGCGCGGCTTTTTGGCCGAACGTTTCCCGGCCTTGAAAGACGCGCCGCTCGTCGAGAGCCGCGTGTGCCAATACGAAAACACCAGCAATGGCGACTTCCTGATAGACCGCCATCCGGCCTTTGACAACGTCTGGCTGGTGGGCGGCGGTTCCGGCCACGGCTTCAAACACGGCCCGGTATTGGGCGAATACGTGACGGCGCGAATCGTTGAGGGCGGCCCGGTTGAACCGCGCTTTAGCTTGGCAACCAAAGAAGCGGTCAGACGCCGTTCGGTGTACTGAAAAGTGCGAACATTCGGCAGCACGGTTTTCGTATCAGGCTGGCGTGGAGGAGAACAAAGCAATGAAAAATCCGGGGACGGCGGCCATTTTGAGTTTCTTCATTCCGGGCGTGGGCCAGATTTACAACGGCAAGTTTTTGCGCGGTATTTTCTGGCTGATCATCACGCCCGGTTTTTGGATCGGCACGGGCGGCTTGTTGGGCTGGGTCTGTCACGTGATCGCGGCCTGGACGGCTTACAATTACGCGCAACGGCATCCGCATTAAGCCTGACGTTGCGTGAGGAATAGCCGCGGATCAACGCAGTTCAACGCAGATCAACGCAGGTGAGGAGCGGCTTTGATCGGCGTTTTTCAGCGCTCATCCGCGGCAAGACCTTTTCGCTTTGAGCTACAACAAAACAAAAAAGCCCGCCAAGGTTTCAACCTCTGCGGGCTTTACTTTGTCTAGCAATACCGAACCGGTTACTTCACCTGCGAAGTCTCTTTCGGCGCGGGCAACACCTGGAAGGTGTCTTTGGGCGATGTCACGCTCTTGCCGGCGACGTTGTCGGTGACCACGATGGCCAAATCATAAAAGCCCGGCTTGAGCGTCTTGAGCGGGATCGAGCGCGCCAGCGTGATCTGCTGGCTGTTGATCGTGCTCAGGCCGTTCTTGCCGTCTTCCTTGATGCGCAACACTTCTTTGTCGCGTTGCGTGACGACGTATTCGATCTCCACGCTGGGGCGCAGCGTCGCCTGGTCAATCTGGACGTTGTAAACCTGCATGTAAACGCCCAGGTTCTGATCGGGTTTGAACTCCGCCGTCGCGTTCGGAATCACCTTCAACGCGCCGAGCACGAATTGGCCCGTCGGCAGCTTGCCGTTGAGCGGTTCGATGCGCGAGGCCATGATCAGCGTCGAATGCGCCAGTTCGCCTTCGTTGTATTTCGGCACGACGAAGCCTTGTTTGATAACGCCGGTCTTGCCGCTGTTCACATCGCGCACGACGAGGTCAATCTTGTAATTGCCCGGCGGCAAGACGATGTTCTTTTGATAGGCCGATTTCGATTGCTGGCCGAGTTCCAGCGCTTCGGGCACATAACTCGACGTCACGACGTCTTCAAACAAGCCGGCGCGGCGACCCGACACGGCGGTGATCTTGGCGTAGATATTGGCCGCCGCTTGCGAGATGCCGCCCACGTCTTTGTAGACCAGATCGGTGTTGTCCATCTGGACGGTGAACGAGGTCAGCACCGAATTTTCAGTCACGCGCAGGCAGTTGATGACCAAGCCCGCCGACAGCACGTCGAAACTGGCCCTCGGCAATTCGGATTCGGCCGCCGCCGCCAGATCGTTGAATTTGACTTTGGGCGGGCGCGAGATGCGCGCGAGCAAATCGAGGCGTTCAAACTGGCTGTCTTTGGCGCGCTGGCCAAAAAGCTGTCCGCCTTGTCCACTGCCGCCGCCGATGCCGCCGTAAGCAATGCGGTCGGCTTTGTTGGAAAGGCCCAGTTGTTCGGCCAGCGTCAAGCCGGCGTTGGGCGTGTAAAGCAGCGCGTCCTTTTCATTCGGGTTGCGCGCGATGCGGTATTCGCCGGAGCCGGTCGGGTCAACGAATTCGATTTCAACGTCCGAGCCGACACCTTCGATGTAGCGGTACCACCAGATTTCAAACGGATAGGTCGAAGTCGTGCCGCCGCCTTCCCAGGTGGGCCGGTCATAGCTGCCGCCCGACGGATGCGATTCGACCTGATCGGGCTTGCCGAACATGACGTGCATGCGGCCGCGATCGGTCTTCCAACCGGGGATACCGCTGGTGTACTTCTCGTTCGCGAAAGCAATGCGCTGGTAGTATTCCTCGCGGTACTCGTTGGTGTCAGTGTCGGGGTCAGGATCGCGGCGCAGCCAGAACTGTTCGATGAACTGTTCGCGCTCGTCATCGTTTTTGAGCGCGTTGAAAGTCTTGCGCTCTTCGTCGGTGATGATCCAGCGCACGTCTTCATCGAGCCAGCGTTTGTAAACACTGTTGAGCTTTTCGGCCTGGCCGCGCTTGCGGCGCTCTTCTTGCTCCTTCTGCCTCTTCTTGTCCTGCTTGTCATCCTGCGCAAAAGCAGTAAATGACGAGGCCAGCAGCGTAGCAGCGAGCAGCAGCGCGAAGCGGCGCGCCGTGGCAACGGTGAACAAACGATATTTCATAACAACTCTCTCCTCGGTGATTGCTGTGCAGACCGTTGGAATGTCGTGCGGAAATGTGACCGTGCACATGAACGGCCCCGGACGCCCCGGCTTGCAACGCGCGACACCCAAACACATCTGGCTAAACTCATCTGGCTAAACACATCTGGCAAAGTCCTTTTTCCATGGGCTTCCGTGGGTACTGCGAACGGTTGCTTTAAGGGCTTTTCCCCGCAAACCGAGTTGGCAGGTTTGACGCCGGGCAGTCTAAGCGAGCGGTGATTAGAGCGTCAAGCAAGCGTCTGGCCCGCTTTATCGTCGCGCAACTTATCACTGCGCAAGACGATAAACGTCGCCAGCGTTTTTGCCACCAGCCGCCCCGTGGCTGTTTTGATTTCAGCCTCGACCACGACGCTGGTGCGGCCTTTGTGCACCACGTGTGCCTCGGCAATGCAATCTTCGTCGCGCAGTGCGCCGATGTAGTTGATCTTCATCTCCAAGGTGGCGCATTGCTCGCCCGCTTCCAACATGGTGTGCACCGCCCAGCCGCTCGCGTGATCGGCCAAGGCAAACAACGCCCCGCCATGAATGCGCCCGTGCGTTTGCAGATGGTTGGCGGAAAAAGGCAATTGCACCGCCACGTGTCCGGCTGCGGCGCGCAGCGGTTGAAAGCCGAGCAGTTGTCCAAACGGCGAACCTTGCGCCGGTGCTTCGGTTGGCTGCCCGGTCTTTTCGTTCGGCACAGCATCTTCCTCCTGTTACAAAAAAACTGCCGCGTGCGGCGCACAGCTTACGGCCTCGGCCGCACAAGCTCAACCACGCGTGCGGGGGCCGCGCAATCTCACGCCGCACAGCAATTTAGTTGCCAAATCCGCCTTGCGGTGTTATTGATTTAGCGCTTTTCTGGCATTCGTCCTCCCCGTTTGCCGCCGTGTTTTTGCTTTTTTATTGATGCTTGCTGCCCCGGCTGATAAAAAATCAGCGCCTTTGTGCACGGCAGCCAAGCAATCAAGCTTGAATCTTCAGACGAACATCAGACGCTTATGTGGCCCAACGCGCAGAAACCTTCGCAAGCTGAGGAATCGAACACGCCGCCCTCCGTGGTTGTCGTGGCTGCTGTCCAAGCCGCACCCATTTATCAAAATCTGGAACGCAGTCTGGCGCGCGCGTTGGAATTGATTGCCGAAGCCGCGCGCCGCCGTGCCCAACTGGTCGTCTTCCCCGAAGCCTGGCTGCCGGGCTATCCCGCCTGGCTGGATGTTTGCCGCGACGTGGCGGTGTTTGATAATCCGGCGATCAAGCGCTTGTTTTCGCAACTGGTGGAACAAAGCGTCGTCGTCCCCGGGCCCATCACCGAAGCCCTGGGCAATGCCGCGCGCGAACACAATCTGACCCTCGTCATCGGCATCAACGAGCGCGTCATCGAAGGGGCGGGGCGCGGCACGCTCTATAACACCGTGCTGACCTTCGGCCCCAATGGCGAATTGCTCAACCGTCACCGCAAGCTCGTGCCCACCTTCAACGAACGCCTGATCTGGGGGCCCGGCGACGGCAATAGTTTGCAAGTCGTCGAAACATCCGCCGGCCGCATTGGCAGTTTGATCTGCTGGGAACACTGGATGCCGCTGGTGCGCCAAACCCTGCACGTGGCGGGCGAAGACATACACGTGGCGCTCTGGCCCACGGTCAAAGAGATGTACCAGATTGCCGCCCGCCATTACGCCTTTGAGGGCCGCTGCTTCGTGCTTTCGGTCGGCAGCATCATGCGCCGCCAGGATTTGCCGCGCGAATTGGAACTCGCCCCGCTGTTCGCCCAGAGCAACAGCGAATTCGTGCTCAGCGGCGGCAGTTCGATTGTCGGCCCCGATGGGCAATACGTGGCGGGCCCGTCCTTCGATTCCGAAGTCATCATCCTGGCGCGCATCAACCTGGAGCGCATCCGCGAAGAGAGCATGACCCTGGACGTGACCGGTCATTTCAGCCGGCCCGACCTCTTTGAGTTCGATTACAAAGTGCGCGGCTTGCTGGGTAGACCACAACTGGCCGAACTGCCACAACTCAATACCGGCACCTTGCCGCCCGCCTTCATTCAGGAAATCCCACCTACCATTAGCCAGTCGGCAGCGACCGAGATACTGCCCACAGCCGAGCCCATGGCCAATGCGCCAACCGGCGCCGATGTGGTGACGCCCATCCGCAAGCTGGCGGCAGTGCCTTCGCCGCAACAGGCAAGCCAAGCTGAACCGCCGATTCAAAAAGTCGAGCAACGCTAAAGCTGGTTTCCAACCGACTTCAATCCTATTCGACTTCAGACAAAGCAAAAACAAGAGCAGAACTTTGCAAGTTTCACCTGCCGGATAACAGTTCGCGCATCTGGCAGAGGAATCCGGGCAAAGGAGTACCTTCAATTGACTGGAACAATTATTCCTTTGCCATGATTCCCTTGCCAGCAAACTGTTATGTACTTTTAAACTTGCCCAGAACTTGGGCTTTTCCGCCACGGAAATTTCAAAAAGCTGCTCCCAAAGTGAGCGAACCGTGTGTTAGCCGGGAACGAATGCCAGAAACGGCAAAGGCTAACCCGCATGTGGTTAGCCTTTGCCGTTTGCCGCTTAACCAGCGCGTCAGCTTATGCCTCCGCGATGGTGACCTTGGTCATCTGGTCGCCCTCGCGCAAATTCAGCGCCACGTCCAAACCGCCGGTCACGCGCCCAAAGACAGCGTATTGCATGTCCAAAAAGGCTGCGGGCGCCAGCGTGATGTAGAACTGCGAACTGGCGCTGTCGGGATGTTGCGAACGCGCCATCGCCACGCCGCCCGCCTCGCCGTGCTTCAAATGGGGTTTGACTTCGAGCGGGATGTTGCGGCCCGAACCGCCGGTGCCGGTGCCTTGCGGGCAGCCGCCCTGTATGACGAAACCGGCGACGTAGCGGTGGAAGGCCAAGCCATCGTAAAAGCCTTGCGCAGCCAGTTCGATGAAGTTTTTGGTGGTGAGCGGCGCGTCGGCTTCAAACAATTCAAAGGTGATGGTGCCTTTGTTGGTTTCGATGATTGCCGAACGCTTGTTGGTATCAGCCATGTTTTGACTCCTGTGTCTGTGTATTCGTGAATTGCAGCAAGCCGCAATTCACAGATGCATTCTTCCGCACAGCGCCGCGCTTGTAAAATCGCCGGACGCTTTGAGCGGCTGTCCGGCAAGCTGCCAGCTTGTCGCGGATGTGGCAGTAAATCCACTGGTTCGCCAGCCGAGACTTCGACAAGCTGGCAGCATGTCGAACACTTGCCGCCCGGCTATGCTAAATTGGGCAAGCAATCCGGCGCGCAGCCGTTCAACGATTGCAGGAATTCCAAAGCAAAAGGTTTATAGAATGCGTCACCAACTCATCGCTCTCATTCTTTGTTTGTCCGCGCTCGCTCACGCGCAAAGCGGTCGCGGGCGCACTACGCCGCCGCCCAAAGCGCCGGCACCGGCCGCCAACATTCCCAAAACCGTGCTCAATCCACCCGAGGGCGGCAAGCTGTTGCGCTTCGATATTGACGGCATCACGACGCGCTGCGTGCTGAAAAACGGGATGCACGTGCTGATCCGCGAACGCCACGCCACGCCGCTGGTCGCTATCAATGTGCTGGTCAGGGTGGGCACGCTGAGTGAAACTGACGAGCAAGCGGGCCTCGCGCAACTCGTTGAACGCATGATTTTGCGCGGGACGGCCAAGCGTCCGGCGGGCACGATTGAAAAAGAAGCCGCGCGGCTGGGCGGCGTGCTGCAAGCCGAGAGCGATTACGATCACACTTCGTTCACGCTGATCGCGCCTGCCGAAAGCTTGACGGGCATGCTCGAATTGCTGACCGATCTGTTGCTCAATCCGGCCTTCGACGCGAATGAATTGAAGCAGGCCGCCGCGGCGATGGCGCTGGAGAGCAAGCGCCAAACCGAGCGGCTGGATGCTTACGGATTGGATCGTATGTTCGCCACCGCCTTCACGACGCACCGGTTGAAACGCGGACGCATTGCAAACGAAACGATGCTGGCCAACGTGACGCGCGAACAGGTGCTGGCCTTCTGGCAAGAGCACTATCAGCCGCATTTCATCGTGCTGACGCTGGTCGGCGACGTTTTCGCCGTGCAAGCCGCCGGGCAAGTGCAAATGACTTTCGGCAATTTGAACAAGCCTGCGCCAACGCCTACGCCAAAACCGACACCCACGCCCGTTCCCGCCAAAGGCAAACCAACACCCACGCCAACGCCCACGCCAACACCGACGCCGTCCACACAAAGCACGCTCGAAGAAGCGCCGCAGGACAAGCTGCGTTACAGCAACACACGCGGCGACATCAGCCAGACGCTGGTGACCATCGGCTATCGCGTCGCGGCGCTGGATAGAACGAAAGAGGCGCAACAGGAACAGGCGATACTGGAAGTCTTAGCAGCGGCGCTCGGCTTGGGTCGCGGCGCGCGCCTGGCGCAGATGTTGCCCGAACGTTCAGGGCTGCCGACCGAATCGGGCGCGAGCTATTACACGCTGCCCAACGTAGGCATGTTCGCCGTGCAATTGCGCGTGGAGCCGGGCCGCATTGACCGCGTCGAGGCCGATTACTTCCGCGAGTTGGAAAAATTCAAACGCGAGTTGCTGAGCGACGGCGAATTGCAACGCGCCAAGGCCTTGCTCGAAAAACGCTACTTCGACAGCCTGGGCGGACAGAGCGAAGAGGCGGCGCTGTTGGGCAATTACTACGCGCTGCTGGGCGATTACCGCGCGCTCGATACATTCGTCGAACGCACGCGCGCGGTAACGGCGCAAGAGGTGCAAGCCGCCGCGGCCAAATACCTGACGCTCGCCAATACCAGCGTGCACGAATATGAACCGGCCACGGTGACGCCGCGCACTTTCACGCCTGACAAGTTCGCCGAGTTAGTGGCGACCTTCGCGCCGAATGCCGCGCAGCCGCTCAAGCCCGAAGAGATCAAACCGGCGGTCGCGTTGAAGACCTTCAAACAAGGCGAGGAACGCGGCGGCGTGATTGAGGGACGCAACGTGTTGATTGCCGAACTGCCGCAACCGATCAAGGATTTCTCAGTGCTGCGCGGGCCGCGCGCCTATGTGCGCGAAGACAAGTCGCTGCCCAAACTGACCGTCGGTGTTTACTTTCAAGGCGGGCGTTTGATCGAAGAGACCGCCACCAACGGCACGACCGAATTGATGCTGCGTTCAATGTTGCGCAGCACGACCGCGCGCAAAGGCGATTTGATCGCGCTTGAACTGGAAAGCTATGGCGGCGACATTCGCGTCGTCAACGAGCCGGACTTTTTCGGCTACACGCTGGATGTGCTCTCGCGCAATGCCGAACCGGCGGTCAAGTTGCTGATCGAGATTCTGGAAAGCCCCTACTTCGACAAACCCGAACTGACGCGCGAACGCGATGCGCTGCTGGCCGATCAGTTGAAGGTGCGCGACGACGCCAGGACGCACGCCATCGAATTGCTCTGGGCCTCACTCTATCCCGGCGGCCATCCTTACGGCTTGCCGCGCCTCGGCACTGCCAACGTCATCAAGGGCCTGACCGAAGAGAAGCTGGAAGCCTGGCACGCCAAGACGATCAAGCGCCAATTCCCGCTGGTCATCGTGGTCGGCGACACCGACGGTTCGGCGCTGATCTCGCGCATCTTTTCTGACGGCTTCAAGCGCGGCGAGTTGGACAAGACGATGAAAGCGAATCTGCCGCCGCTGACCATCCCGCCGCAAGAGATGGTCGAACAACGCCCGCGCCCACAGACAGCGCAAGCCATCGGGTTTCGCACTGGCGACAAAGACGCGGCGGATTACTTGGTGCTGCGTATGCTCGGCGCGTTGACCTCGACGGGCCGCTTCCCCGATGAATTGCGCGCCAAACAAAGCATCACCGATCCGGTCACGGTGCAACCCGATTTGCGGCTGGCTTCCGGCGCGTTCTATGCCTTCCTGACAACGGAACCCGGCCACGAGCAGAAGGCCTTTGAAGCGGTGCGCGATGAATTTGCGCTGTTGATTTCCAAAGCGCCGACGGATGAGGAATTTGAACGCGGGCGCAATTTCACGATTGGCGCGTATGCCATCGCCTTGCAGCAACATGAACTGCGGGCGCTCGAATACGCGCGCGCTGTGCTGGTCGGGCGCAAGCCAGCCGAGATCGAGAATCAGCCGGATTTGTTGCGTTCAGTCAAACGTTCGGACTTCACGCGCGTGGCCGAAAAGATCGTCAAGCCGACGCAGATTGGGCGCGGCGTGGTGCGCGGACAGTAATAGGCTGAAAAAGAAAATCTCCCACGAAGGCACACGAAG
>JANOWX010000250.1:0-2398 GCA_031418175.1 Acidobacteriota bacterium
CACACACCAGCGCCTTGTGCAGCAGGCGGTTGAGTTCGGCGAGTCAGTCGCTGCGACCGGCTCGTAGCTGTCCGTTATATCCAACTCCGCGTTTGGGCCGCCGCGCCGTTCCGCCAGCAGCCTTTCCTCAGCGCCTTCGCCATCAAGCCGGCGGTCGGGCAACAGGTAAGACGTGCTGCTATTTCCGCCAAGCGTGTAAGTGACTTCTTCGTCAATCTCCAGCGTGAAGCACCAGCAGATTTTGATCTTGATCGTCAACTGCCCGTGTCCGATCAGCTTGCCGCTGCCGGTTTCGTATTTGGCTTCCAGCAACAGGCTGATGCTGGCCTCGGCAATGCCGAGCAGCGAGACTTCGCCGCGCAGCAGAAACATCAACCCGATGGTCAGCCCGCTGCTCGAACCGGAGATGAACTGTGCGATGATGCCCACGTAAACGTACACGCCGCCCTTGATCGGCCCCAGTGCTAGCGCCAGGCTGGCGCAGGCTGTAATGCCTACCTCAACCACACAAACTACGCTCCCCGTCGCAGGCAAAAAGCTAGTCGTCACTTCGACGAATCCGCCGCCGCCGAGAATGAAGATTGTCAGCGCAAAGGGTGCCTGCTTCCGCCCCAGATTGAAGCCCAACTGAATAGCGAACTCAGGCGCAAACTCCAACGCCAAACGTGCGCCCAGCCGCAAATTGGAAATGCCGAATACACCTACCTGAATATCGGGGATTGGCAGGTTGAGCAGGGCCTGCACGCCCGTGGGCATCAACCCCACGGTCAGGCCGCTGTCGCCGCTCGAAAAACTGCTCAGGAAGTCCTCGATGAACTTCATCACGTCAGGCAACTGAACGTTCTTCGGCAAGATGGAAAAGCGCAATCCGCCCGCATCGTCAAAGAGCAGCGCTGTCTCTTTGAAAAGGACTAAAGGCATACCAGCGACGATCAATTCCCAATCGCCGCTGATGTTGCCCGAAAGTTTGCGGCGCGGCGGTTCATTCAAGGTGGCCTCGATAAGCGAATCGGCCTGAAAGCGCGCGCGCAATAAACGCAACTCAACCGGTCCGGCGGGCAAGACCGTCGTCGGTTTGTCCATCGGCACGTTCACATGCGCCTGGAACCAGGCGCGGCGCGATTGCGGGTCTACGCCATGGCTGATCTGCACGCGGTCGTCTTTGTCGCCGCGCTTGCCGTTCAGGCTGGGCAACTTCAGCCCCGCGAAAAGATTCGCCAGCTTCAAGCCAGCGAAGTCAGGGAAGAGTTCCGACACATTGAAATCTTGCAGTTCGGGCGGGATGAGCTGTTCCAGCACGGCCTTTGTAGGCAGTTTGACGCTCAGCGGTTTGAGCCTATCGGTGATGGCACCTTCGATTTGCCGCGCTTGATTGACCAGCGAGAGCACCGGCGTCAGGTCAACTTTGTCTTCGACATCTTTGAAGAAATAGGCGACCCGCTCGCGCATAAATTCCAGATTAGGCACTTCGGGCGGCTGGCCGAAAGCGCGCACGAGACGGAAGCCGCCGTCGGTGATCGCACCCATCGTCTTCTGCTCTGTTTGCGAGATGAGATGGCTGATGTTGCGCGCCGTGAAATCGTCCAGATGACCGAGCACATCGCGGCGCAATCCTTCCAGTTCCCGGCGGGCGTCTTCAACGGTGTTCGAGATCGCCAGCAGCTTTTCTTTCAGCTTCGCGCCATCATTCCCCACTAAAGTATCGAACTGAGCTTGCAGCCGCTTCGCTTCTTCTGCGAAGAGCGTATCAGCCAGCGTTTTCGCCTGCGTGATGATCTGGTCTTCCACACCTTCCAGTTGCTTGAAGATGTTTTTTGCATCTTCCTTTCCCTTGCGGACATAAGTTTCAAACTGGTTGATGGAATTTTGCACTGCCGCTTCAATAGTATTTGCCTGGTCGATTGTTTTCTCTAAGTCATTTAATTGTTCGGCAAATTTCGCCTCGATGGCAGCAATCGCTTTATCAAGGTAAAGCAAAATTGGCTTATCCTTTATCTGATCAGGAAGCTCAATCTGTTTTTTAAGTGCGTCGATGCTTGTTCGTGTTTCGTCCTTCCAGGTTTTGAATTGCTCAATCAACCGTTTGACTTCATGCTTTGAGACAGGTTCCACCTGTAGCAGTCCTGCCTCCAACTCACGGCGCTTTTGCTCTTCGAATTTTGCGATCTCTGCCAGCTTTTCTTCGACGTAGCTCGCCAGTACGGGCACCCATTGCTCGGTGCGCAAATCGCCCGCACGGCGGACGGCGGCGGCCAGCGCGCTGGCTTCGGCCAACGCGCGCTGCACTTGAATTCGTAATCGTGCTAGTTGGTCACCCGCCAGCTGATCCGGCCAATTATCAAAGCCAGTCAACAAGTCTTTCGCCACATCCTCTGTGTATTTGAGCAAGCGTGTCGCC
>JANOWX010000251.1:0-4699 GCA_031418175.1 Acidobacteriota bacterium
CTTCGTGTGCCTTCGTGGGAGATTTTCTTGAACCCAATTGACCGATTCCAGCCAGCGCTGAATGCAGCTACTTGATGTTAATGGTCACCGCGTTCGCGGTCCTGCCATCCACACGCAACGCCACCTCGACATTGCCACGCCCGCCCAATACGCGCGGGATGCGTAAGTTGGCTTGATCCACACCCGCCAGACTGCCTTGCGCTTCGGCAAAAAGCACCTCGGCGTTCGCGCCGCCAATCGTTGCCGTTAATTCAGCAAGCGCGCTGCGTTGGCGAAAGCCCGTGCCAAACGCTACCAGGAAGACTTGATCCGTTGCTGCGCCCAACTCAATCGGCACAGCCTCAAAACGATTGGCCGCCGCATTGAATTGCGCGACGGGTTCGTAGCTCTGCGCGCCATCCGCTTTCACGCGCAACACGGCGGCGGCGGGCAAGCCGCGTCCGCTGGCATCGGCGGTGAACAAGCCTGGCGCGACGGGCGCGATTTGCAGCAAGCCCGCCGCGACAACATTGCCACCCTGCCGAATGGTGACGGAGCCTTCGCCAATCGCGGTGCCGGCGGGGACTTGATAATTGAGTTGCGTCGGCGAAACGAAAAACAGCGGCGCGCGGCGTTCGACACCCAACACATCTTTCACCGTGACCGTGACGCCGCCGAGCGTTTCAGGCAAGGGCAATGAATTCGCCGCCACGGTCGTGGCCGCGAGATTCGCGCCGAAGCCGGAGACGATGGATTCGGCGGCGACAGTTCCCAGCGCAAAGCTGGCGGCGGAGACGCTGGCGAAGGCGGGCGCGCTGCTGACGACGCTGCCGAAGACCGTGAACTTGAAGGCTGGCGTCACCGCTACGCGGCTCGCCGCGCCTGCTGCATTGGTTTCACTGATGTACCAGCGGCCAAAAAACGTCGCGCCCAGCAAGGCGGGATTGTTGGGAATCGTCAGACCCACCGAACCGTAGCCATTGCCCGCGCCCGCGCCGGTCAGCGTCACCGTGGCGCGCGCGAACGAAGCATTGGCGGGAACATTGGCGCTCACGCCGGGATCATTCGCGTCAATCACCAGCGTGGCCTGCGCGCCGCCTTGCGCGCCATACACGCCGACCGTGAAGCGCGGATTGCCCAACACGGGCGGTTCGATAGCGACGACTTGCGGAACCAAGCCGCCCGCGCCGGCAATACCTGTTCCGACGACTTGCGGCACGCGCATGGATTCGGCGTAAAGCAGCGGACGGTCAAAGGGCGGCAATTCCGCCGCGACGCGCGGGTCAGTGAGCGGGCGTTTAAGAAAGGCCACCAGATCGGCTTTTTGTTGCGCAGTAAAGTTGCGGGGACGAATTTCGTTGCGATTGGTGTTGGGGCCGGGAAAGTCGCCGCCGCGATTATAAAACTCAACGACCTCTTCCAGCGTGTTGAAACGTCCGTTGTGCATGTAAGGCGCGCGCAATTCGACGTTGCGCAGACTGACCGAACGAAAGCGCCCCAGATCGTTCTGGTTATTCGTCACCACGAAGCGCCCGGTGTCTTCCGCCGCCGGGCGCACGCCGGTGTTCTGCAATTGATTGGTGCCGAACAACGGCGCGGCGTGGCAATCGTTGCAATCGTTCGCATTGTAAACCTGTTGGCCGCGCGCTTCCTGCGCCGTCAAATCGCCGACGTCAACCGGCGCGCGGTCGGAGTTGAGCGTGCGTTCATAGCTGGCAAGCGCCAACGCAATGCGCACGGGCGTCACGTCAGAGGCGCCAAAGGCTTCATTGAAAAGTTCGGGGTACGTGCGTTCGCCGATCCAGGCCGTGAGCGCGGCGGGGACGACCGGGGCGAGCGCGAGCGGTTTGACCGCTACTACGCGCGCGGCCACGTCGTTCCAGTTGCGCGCGGTGTGTCCCATCTCTACATCGCTGACGGGCGGTTCCAGCACTTGCGCTTCGAGCGCGGCGCCGTTGGCCAGGACGATGGCGTTGGTCAGCGGATCGCGGAAAACGTCTGACGCGCGGCCTTCCCAAAACAGCAGGTTGGGATAGCCCGTGTTGATGTGCGGCATGCTGCGGCGCTTCGTCACTTGTTCGCGCAAGCCGAACGCCGCCGACAAAACATAGTTGCCATTCGCCAGCGCCAGCGGCACGCCGGGCGAGCCTTGAACGTCATCCGCCGTCCCCAGCACATTGTCCGCGCCCGGATGCGTCGCGCGCGCATTGCCGCTGATCGTGCGCGGGTCTGATCCGCCGTTGAACGCGATATGACAGGTACCGCACGCCACCGTGCGCGTCGAAGAAAGCTGTTCATCCCAAAACAACACCTTGCCCAGCGCGGCCTTCGTCGCGGTCACCGGATTGCCCGGCGGCGCATTCGGCGGATTCAACCCCGTGGCAGTGCCGCTGGCGCGCGTGCCTGCGTCTGCTGTGCTCAGCACGCTTGCGCTGTTCGCATTCTCGGCGCGCACCCAATAAAAATAACTCTGCCCCGCCACCGCGGTCGCGTCAAAAAATACGGCCTCGACGGTTGTGCCCAGGCTGACGGCCGCCGCCGCATCATTCGTCGTGTGGCGATAAACCTGATAGCGCGTTGCATTGCGCATCGTGTCCCAGGTGACGCCGATCTTGTTGTTGTAAGCGCCATCAGACGCCGCGACGCCCGTCGGCGCGGCGGGTACGCCGCTTTGCCCGCGCACCGCAGGCGCAAAGCGCAGGACGCCGGTCAAGGCCGCCACTAGAAACAGCACACAGAGCGCTACTTTGAATCGTCGCATGTTCATACCTCAGTGATTGTTTTCGGCACTAAGCAAGACGCTCAGTTGATGTCGGTGGTCACAGGGTTAAACCGCCGGGAGCTGGGCGCGAATTGCCAGGTTTGCGGTTTTTCCGCACAATGCGTGACGGCGTGCGCCAGCACTGCGCTCCGCCGTTCGTATTCCTTATGACAGGCGAATTCGCATTCATCCACCGCATCCGCGCACGCGCGCAACAAAGCCGTGTGACGACGCCTGATTTGATGCTGGGCATCGGCGACGACACGGCCGTCTTTCGTCCACGCGCGGGCCGCGAATTGCTCATCACCACCGACCTGTTGGTCGAGGACGTAGATTTCAAGCTTGAATACGCCGTCCCGCGCTGGCTGGGCCACAAGGCGTTGGCCGTCAGCCTCAGCGACATCGCCGCGATGGGCGGCACGCCGCGTTACGCGTTGCTTACGCTTGCAATTCCGCAACCCGCAATCCGCAATCCGCAATCCGATCAGTTTTGGGAAGCGTTCTTTGATGGTTATTTTGCGTTGGCCGAAAGCTGCGGTGTGGTGTTGATCGGCGGCGACATTTCGGCGACGCCGCACGGGCTGGCGCTTGATTCGTGTGTGCTGGGCGATTGCGCTGTTGGCCGCGCCATTCGCCGAAGCGGCGCGCAGATTGGCGATGGCCTGTATGTCACCGGACGGCTAGGCGCATCCGCCGCTGGCTTGCAGTTGCTGTTGCATGGCGCGCGCGTGGACGAAGCGAGCACGACGTTGGAACAACAAGCGCTGCGCGCGCATTTACGGCCGGATGCACGCGGCGAATTTGGGCGGCAGTTGGGTGAACGCGGGATCGCACACGCGTTGATTGATGTGAGCGATGGCTTGGCGCAGGATTTGGCGCATCTGTGCGAGGCGAGCCGCGTCAGCGCCGTGCTTGAGCGCGCGGCAGTGCCAGTTGCCGAAGAGATCGCATTGGTCACCGCGAATGCCGCCGCAGCCTTTCAACTCGCGGTGAGCGGTGGCGAAGACTTTGAATTGCTGTTCACCGCTGACACAAAAGACGAAGCCGAGTTGCAGCGCCTGGCGCGAGATTGCGCCTTGCCGCTCGCGCGCATCGGCGAGATCGTCGCGCCGGACGCGGCGGTAAAAGTTTGGTTGCACACGGCTGGCAAACGCGAGCCGTTGGCGGTGCGCGGCTACGATCATTTCAAAGTTTGACCGGCGGCGCGGCAATCGCCTAAGCTGCGCCCTCTTCAAATTTGAAACTTGAGATAAGCGGCACTACTGGAATTTGTGTGGGTTTGGAAGAAAGGTTTTGCGGCTCCGCCGCCTGATGTGCGGAAGGTCTGTGACCTTCCGGTCACGCCCGCCCTTTTTCTTCCGGGGCTACGCCCCAACAGCCGGGGCGTAGCCCCGGAAGCGTGAGGAAACGCCTGCGGAAGGTCACAGACCTTCCGCACATCAGGCGGCAGAGCCGCGCAGCAGCGGACACACCCACAAACTTTCCAGTAGTGCCAGATAAGGCAATATAACCTGCAATGGAAGAAGCGGCACGTTTGGAACGCATCCTGCTGCGCCGTATGGGCGAGGCGATCAAAGACTTCGGCATGATTACCGAAGGCGACCGAATCATGGTCTGCCTGAGCGGCGGCAAGGACAGTTACACGCTGCTGCATCTGTTGCGCAGCTTGCAACGCCGCGCGCCGGTGCGTTTTGAATTGCTGGCCGTCAATCTGGATCAGAAGCAGCCGAACTTCCCCGCGCACGTGTTGCCGGAATACCTCGCCAGCATCGGCGTGCCCTATCGCATCGTCGAACGCGACACTTATGCGGTGGTCAAACGGCTGGTGCCCGAGGGCAAGACGTATTGTTCGGTTTGTGCGCGCTTGCGGCGCGGGATTCTTTACAACGTAGCGGTCGAAGAGGGTTGCACCAAAATCGCGCTGGGCCATCACGCCGACGATGTTTTGCAAACCTTCCT
>JANOWX010000252.1:0-7486 GCA_031418175.1 Acidobacteriota bacterium
GGATGCTTTCGAGCGTGTCCAGCGCCGCCAGATTCCGCCGGATGACGTGGGTTGAGGCGGACAGCCGCTCGCAGATTTGCCGCAAGGCTGTCAGCTTGTCGCCCTTGATTTCGTCCAGCGCGGGCAGGCGTTCGTCCAGCAGCAGCGCAAAAAACGTCAGGCCCGCCGCGTGGAGTTCGTCCGGCAGGTAGAGTTCATAGACCAGCGCGTCAATGAGCTGCTCGAAGTAACTGACCATCAGTTGGGCGCGGGATTCGTTTTCGGATGTGTGGGCTTTCAGGAAAAGGAGGTAGTCAACCAGCGTTACCATTTGTTGGTGCTGCTTTTCCTCCGACCGGTCTGAGAAGTTGATTCTGCGAATAGGCAGTTGTTTGATGAACTGTGTGAAGTAGCGGAAGAAGCCACCGCGCATCGGTGTGCTGATCTTCTTCCAGTAAAAATCGAGCAGTTTGCTATTGAGCAGACCCAGAACATACTTCGGCGATTCGCCAACGCCATCTTTCAGCGTAATGCCGTAGCCGCTGGTGAATGCGTATTGCCCCTCTTCATCAAGCGCGAATGAAGCTCTATCCGCAATGTCAGGGACGAGGATTTTGAGGTTCGTCATCATCTCGATGTTCTTTGGATACACGAAGCCATACCAGTTTGCCCCGCTCATTTTCCCGTTCTCACGATTCTGCAAGTACGCCTTGTTTTCGAGCAGGTAAGCGAACGCGTGCGGATACTTCTTTTTGAATTCCTGCTCTTTGATGAGCGCGGTCGTATTCTTGTCGGTGGAATACGGAATGATGACGACTTTACCAGATGGCAGAACCCGATAAGATTTGATCTCACGGCCTTGCAAAAATAACGATACGGCCTCGCGTTCAAGTAAGACCTCGCGCCCCAGCTTCTGCGAGTACGCGGTAATCAACTCTCCCTTCGTTTTCAAAACGTCCAGCACGTATACCTCGTTTGCACTGGTGCGAATCCCTTGCGCCATCCTCTCCGCAATTTCTTCCAGCTTGACCGGCATTCGGCCCAGCTTTTCAAACAGGGCCGTATCCTTGCCCACGACAAAGTTCCATTCATCGCCGACGACGAGTTCGCAGGCAATCTCGCCTTCCAATCCCGCGCGCGTTCTGCTCCACGCTTCAAAGTCTTCCACCCTCACCAAACGGCATTGCGCAACCGGCGTCCTGCTCAAAAACAGCAAGCAGGTGTACGTCGTCGCGGCGGCAAAGATTTGCTGGTCGCCGAAATGCACGACGTGTAGCAGGTGTTGGCCGTCGGCAATCAGTTTGCGCAGCGGTGCGCCGTATTGCGCGTTGAAAAACTTGTGCGGCTGGATGAAGCTGAGGAAGCCGGTTTTGTTCAGCAGGCTCAGCCCGCGTTCGACGAAGATGACGTAGATGTCGTAGTTGCCTTTGCCCGCCGCCGCATACTTTTGCTTGAACTGACTCGCCTGCGCGGGCGCGCTCGCCTGAATCTCTTGAATGCGGATGTAAGGCGGATTGCCGATGACGACATCAAACCCCCCTTTCGCCTGGAACACTTCGACGAAGTGCAGTTTCCACAGAAAGTAGCTTTTGCGGTTGTCGCGGCGGTGTTTGGCGAGTTCTTTGAGCAGGGCGGGATCGCTTTTTTCCAGCTTGAGTTCCATAAACTCCCATTCAAGCTGTTCTAACTGCTGACGCAGTTCTTTCTTTTTCTTCGGCGAAGAGAGATCGAAAAACTCCCGGTGCAGCCGTTTCAATTCGGCCAGCTTTTCGCGCGCATCGGTGCTCAGGTCGCGGAACAGTTTGTCTGATTGATCGGCGGCGGGCGGGGACGCGAGCGCGGTCAACTGGCGCTTGAGTTGTTCGATCTCCTTGCCGAATTTCACTTTCAGTTCGCGCGCGCTGGGAATCTTTTTGCTGGCCAGTTCGATCAACTGGTTCTGTTTACGGATGATCTCTTCGCGGAGGGCGGTCTTTTGCGCTTCGGTGTCCTGCCCAGTGGCGGCCAGCAAATCGGCGTCAAAGAGTTTGACGCCCGCAAACTCTTCCAGCAGCGAATTGCCCTGCATGATCTTGTAATCCAGATTGGGCAGCGGCTGGATGCGTTGGAAATCCAATTCGTCCACCACCAGCGACAGCCACAACCGCAACCGGGCAATCTCCGTCGCGCTTGGATCAACGTCCACGCCGTACAGCGAATTTTCAATCGCGTGCCGTTTCAGTTCGTAGGCGGTGCGTTCGGGCATGCCTTCGACGGCGGCCAGCGTCAGCCGGGCTTTGACGATTTCCTGCATCATCCCGACCGGAAAGGCGCCCGAACCGATGGCCGGATCGCAGACGGTAATGTCGGCCAGCCAGCGGTCAAGCTGTTTGGCGTTTTTGCGGATGGCTTCAGGCAAGGCGTTCTTTTCGTTCGCGCGCTGGTTGGCTTCAAACTCGCGGAAGACTTCGCCGCGCGTGATGAAGGTTTCGATGTCGGCGCGCAGGTTCGTAGTACCGGCTTCAGCCGGAATGCCGCCTGAAGGCGGGACTACGAACGCGCTAGCCAGATAGTTGATCAGGCTTTGCTGGCACATGTAATTGACGATGACGCGCGGCGTGTAATACGTCCCGCCTTTGTGCCGCAAATTTTCCGGCAACAGATTTTCAAACACCTTGCCCAGCATTTCCGGGTCAACGGCAACTTCGGTTTCCAGCGGTTCGGCTTCGTTGACGGTGAAGTTGTAGCGGTCGAACACATCCAGAATGCCCGTGCCTGTGTCCCCGTCCTTGGTCTTTTCATGGTTGGAAAACAATTCATCGGGCAACAGCAGGTCGGCGTGAACCCAATCGTAATCGCCCAGCGGTTCGAACAAGCCGCCGTTTAGAAAGGGAATCTTGCAACGGAAACGGTCGGAGTAGTCGTGCGTCCGTTCGACGGCCAGCGTATTGTAAAACAGCGGTTCCAGCACATCGTTGAAATAATTCTCCTCCGGCTTTTTCCGGCTGAACAGATGGCGCAGGTAATCCTTCTGGCCGGTTCCCCAAGCAGCGTCACGCGCAACGCCGAACCAGCCTTTCTTTTGCAGGAAGTAAAGAAAGACAATCTGGCCCAATAGCTTTTTGGCGAAATCGTCGGTTTCGATGGCTTTGGCTGTGAAATCGGCGCGGGCTTGGGAATCGCGTTTGAGCCGGGTTTCGAGCGCGGCTTTGGTCTTTTCAAACAGCAGCTTGTATTGCTCGAAGAACTCTTTGGTGACCTTCTCAATGTCAAAAGCTTTTTCGATCTCTTTCAATGCCGGATCACTCTGATCGTTTTCCAGCAGCGGCAGAAATTGCTTTTGCGCAGTGTGGCTCTTTTCGTTTTCGCCAACCAGAAAGGAATAGCGGCGCGCGGGCGTCAGTTCCTTGCGTTCTTTGACCTTGCCCGCGTCGTCCTGTTCGAGCGCGTATTCCAGTTTGACGTAAGAGAAGCGCCAATCCTTTTCTTCCTTTGAGACATAGGCTGCCAGCACCGCGTCTTTGTCGTTGCCGTGCCCGGTCGAAAGGTAATCCGCCGCGAAATTGCGCAACAGCGTGCGCCCGCGTTCCAGCGTCGTTTCCTTTTTCAGATGAATGACCAGCACATCCAGCTTGCGGCCTTCGGGGTCGGTGTAAGTGCCGATGCGTTCAAAATGATTGACGTGGTCGGCGTAAGCCTTTTTGATTACCTTCCCAGTCCAGAGGCTTTGCCGTTCGGGCGCGTCATTCAAGTGATTGAGCAATTGTGCCGTGAAGTGATGAAAGCGGTCATGGTCAAAGGCTTGGGTAAAGATTTGACTGATGAGTTCTTTGGCTTGTTGCTTGTCCATAATGTATTCAAGGTTGCCAGTAATTTAGAGCTTCCCGAATTCGGCTCCGTAGGAGCCAAATGTTTATAGAAATTGTGTGGTCATTGCTTCCAAGCTCCGTAGGAGCAAAATGTGAGATGTCGCTCCTACGGAGCTTGGAGAATAAATGCCGTCCGCATCTATAAACATTTCGCGCCGCTGGCGCTGGAATTCCGGCCAATCGCACCTGGCATCAGAATATCCGACGCGATCACAAACATTTTGCGCCGCTGACGTTGGAATCTTGGCAAGACCCTTGAAAACGCGGTCGCGAGAAATCAGAGGCGCTTTGTATAAGCTATTCGCCGACGAAATAGGAAGAAAGAATGACTTCACGCGGGGCTGTGTTGCGATGCGTTTGCGATGCCTGGGTCGGTTGAAAGAAAGAAGCCGGCAGGTCACGCCGCAAAACGCCGAGGATTTTCTGTGGATTGATTTCGTTCTGCAAGGCGGTCATCAACTTTTTGGTCGTCGGGCGCGGCAGCGCGCCATCTTCCAGCAAACGAATGACAGCGCGGATATATTCTTCGTCTTCGTCGGTGAAACCTTTGAAATGGCGAATATCTTTGGACTTCAACCGGCGCAACAGCTTGGCCCCGTGGTCGCGGCTGGCAGTGGAGGTCTCATCTAGCGCGGCATCTTCGAGAGTGGCGGTGATAAAGGCTTCCTTGTTGCGGTCGAGCAGTTGGTAAAAGTCCCGGCCAATTTGATGAGGCAGAGTTCCCGGCGCGCATTCCAGCAATTTGACGGCAGTCAGAAAATCCAATTCATAGCCTTGTGAACCGTGGTGAGTAGCGCGGAAAAACTTTTCCAGGCGGCCTTTGCGAAAGTATGTCAGCAAGGAATTGCCGTCCGCGTCTGGGCGCAAGCGGGCCGCGCGGGCTTTGCGCGGCAGCCGTTTGATGTCGTTGAACAGATCGGGCTGGTTTTCGCGGATGGCGCGGATGATCTTCAGATACTCCAACTCGCTTTCTTCTTCTTCGTCTTCGCCGGTGATCGTGCGTTTAGAGTTGATGCGCTGGAACAAGTCGTGTGATTTGATTTCTTCGCCTTCGGTCAATAACCGCGAATCCGCGCCCAGCATTTCGATGAATGCCTGAATCTTGGCTTCAGCGGCTTCTTTCAGCTTCAACAAGTCGTTGCTCTGTTCGGTGGGGAAAAAGTTAAAGGTGCGAATCTCGTCAAACGGCGTGTCTACGCGGTTGACGCGCCCGACACGCTGAATCAGCCGCGTCGGGTTCCAGGGAATATCGTAATTGATGACGATGTTGGAACGATGCAGGCTGACGCCTTCGGCCAGGACTTCGGTCGTCACCAGAATGCGAAAGTCGTCGCGCGGTGCGTGATGACGCGCGTCGAAGTTGGCAAGGACTTGCGCACGGGCGTCGCCTTTGGAAGCGCCGGTGAACAGCAACGCCTCTTCATCCACGTCATGGCTGATTTTGTAGGCCAGATATTCGGCGGTTTCTTTCGATTCGGTAAACAGGATCAGCTTGCTTGTCGCGCAAGCGCCCGCACTGCTCAACATCGCGCGCAAGGTTTGCCATTTCGGATCGCGCCGAATCGTTTTCCAATCATCGCGGATGTCGCACAGCGTTTGCAGATCGCGCTCCAAATCCTGGATCAATTGCGGCGTGAAACGGGCGGCATCGTAACGTTCCGCCTGTTCGCGTTCCAGCAATCTTTCAACGGCTTCGTCATCGCCGCTTTCCAGCAATTCAAACAGCCGCGCGCTGTGCCGCTTGCTCAGATAAACATCGCCGTCGTGATAGGCCGAGATGAAAAGCTCATACGATCGGATGAAACGATCCAGCGTTAGGCGGAAAGCGTGAAAGCTGCTTTCCAGCCGTTTGACCAGCAGCACTTTCATAAACCGCGCCAGGTTGCGCTGGCCGGTCAATTCCTGCTCAGGCAATTCGCCGGTGTAATAGGTCAATGGGGTGTAGCGGGCGTAGGTAAATTTTTGCGTCAGCAATTCAATCGCATTACTGAAGATCGCATCTTCCTGCGGGCTGAATTGATAGAAACAGGGAACGGGGTCGGCCACTTGCGGAAACTTCAGGTTCTGCGCGGCCAAATCGGTGTCGTAATAGTTGGCAATCTCGTTGCGGGTGCGGCGCACCATGACGAACTTCAAAACCTTTTCCCGAATCTCGCGGGCGTTTTCCTGTACTACGCGAAAGTATTCATCACGGTCGCGCTGGCGATCCAATCCCTTGAGCTTCTTTTCCAGGCGGCTGAAGAAAGCTTCCAGGTTACGCACATTCGGAATCGTGCTGTTCTTGCCAGGCTGAAACAGTTTGAGCTGGCTGAGAATGTCACGCGGCGAATTGTTGAGCGGCGTAGCCGTCACCAATACGATTTTCTTGCCACGGCAAATCTGCGCCAGCTTTTCATACGTGCCGGTGGTTTCGGTGCGGAACCGGTGCGCTTCGTCAATGAAAACGTTGCAGTATTTTGAAATGTCACGGCGGAGCAGATCGTCCAGCTTGCCCAGCGATTCAAACTCCGTCTGCGGAATACGAAACTCGCTGAAGACGTTCGGCCACGAACCGGGATTGTCGCGATCAATCAGCGCGGGCGGCGCGATGACCAGCGTGCGCCCTTGCAGTTGTTGCGCGAGCAGCGCCGACATATAGGTTTTGCCCAAGCCCACCACGTCCGAAAGAAACACGCCGCCGTATTCGTCCAAGATTTTATGCGCGCTCAGCACGGCGTCTTCCTGATAACGGAGCTTTTTGAAACCGCCGGGCAGCCAGGCATCGGCCAACTCTTCGGGCTGGCTCAACTCGTCCTTGAAATACTCGTAGAGGAATTTCAGGTAAAGGTGGTACGGCTCGAATTGGGCAAAGGGCGATTGGCGCTGGATGGTTTCGACGTAAAGCGGCGAGACTTCCACCGCATCGGCCCAAAGCTCGTTGAATTTTTGCAGGGCGAATTCGTAATCCGCGCAGTCCTTGAGTTCAACATTGAATTCCAGATTGTCTTGCAGCCCTGATTGCGAAAGGTTACTCGACCCGGTGATGACGTGGCCGCGCTCGAACGACCCATCAACAAAGGTCAGGATGTAAACCTTGGCGTGAATCCTTTCGGAAGGATAGACCTTGATTTCGAGTTTGCCCGAATTACACCAGGCGATGAATTTGGCAATGCCTTCCTCAATTTGCGGGCTGTCTTCGGATTGATCCAGTTCGCCGAGAATCTCTTGCGGCAACCGCTCCTTGGCTTCGGCGTGAGACACAAAATCCAGCTTGCGCTGTCGTGTGGCTTCTTGCAGTCCGTCGTAAACCGCCAGATTGGTTTTCAGTCCGATCAGAATGCGAACCTTTTCTACTTTTTCCAACGCGGAAGAAATTTGGTGAAAGCCGCTCAAATAGAAGTAGCCGACCAAACAGTCAAAATGTCGCGTGTGTTCGCCCAGCAAGGCCTGGAAACGGTCACGCAGACTTCGCCCCGGCTCATTGGTGAAAAACGTCAGGTCGGAATTCATTCTTTCTCGGATTGTCGTTTCAATTTCTGGTGACTCAACCGCTTATCAACCGCGAAATGAATCGCTTGCTGTGTACGAATTGAAGTATACGAACCGAGTCAGTGTTTGCCTAACATTTAGGCGCGAGCTTGATCCCACACCGCCTGGTTGCTGGCTGGAGCTGAGGCGCG
>JANOWX010000253.1:0-16225 GCA_031418175.1 Acidobacteriota bacterium
GCGTGGCGGACGCACGATTGCCCGTCGCGTGCAATTAGAACCGTGTGGTTGGCGAATCCCACAGTTATGCCTTCGCGGATGACTTTCGTGACCGGGTTTTCGACAGTGGCGCGCGTCTGCTCGTTGACGACGCAAAAGACCTCGGTCAGCGGACGGCCGACGGCTTCGGCCTGCGTCCAGCCGGTCAAATTTTCGGCGACGGCGTTCATAAAACTGACGCAGCCTGCGGCGTCGGTTGAGATCACGGCGTCGCCTATGTTCCTGAGCGTGACGTGCAATCGTGCGTCCGCCACGCGCTGGGCGTTTTCAGCCTCTTTGCGCTGGGCGTCCAGGCGTTCCAGCACCCGTGCGGTACTCCAGATGAGCAGGCTGAAAAGCGCTAAGCCAGTCAACACTAGCAGCGCCGTGCCGAAATCTGTTTCGTACCACCCGGCGCGCGCGCTCAGCAGTTCCAGCCAGCCGAGCAGCGCGAAAAGCAGAATCGCTTGCGGCCACACCCGCCGCAGCAATATGCCTCCGGGGCTTTTGCTCGTGAGCAGCGCCATCAGCGGTTGGCGCGGGCGCGCGGCCAGCAGTCCCGCCGACAGCGCGACGAGCGCGAGCGCAGTGTGCAGCGCCATGCTCGTCGAGTACGCGAGCCGCGACAGGTAAGGCACGCCGTAGGCATAGCCGACGAGCGCCGTGAGCGCGATGACCAGCGCCGCCAGCGTCAAGCCTTGCGCGAGCCACGCGCGCGCGCGCGACCTCGCGCCCAGCAGCAGCAACGCGCCGCCCGCCAGCACGAAACAAAGCGCGACGTTCACCCCCATGCGCCCCGGCTGCCCGGTCAGCCCCGACAGCCCTGGCTGCCCCGACAGCGTCGCCCCCGGCGCTGCGCGGAACAATAGTTGGTCAATGCCGAAGTCCGTCCCGAAAAGGTATTGGCCGAGCGTGAGCAGGCCGAGCAGCGTCACGACAACGGCGCAAGCCAGCCCCGCGCGCCGCCGCCACTGCGCCGCGCCTTCGTCGGCCAGCAGCCGCAACGCCGCGCCCGCCAGCACGAGTCCCAGCGCCGCGTTGGCCTTCATCGAAGCGGCGCCCGGCGGCATGCTTTTGAGCGCCTCGACATTGAACGCCCATCCGGTGAGCACGAGCGCGCCCACGGCCATTACCGCGACGGCGGCGGATTGTGTGAATAGTTTGAGTGGCCGGTCAGGCTGGTCGGTTGAATGCTCAAATGAGGTTGAAGTTGTCATCGTCGTCAATCCTGTCATAAGCGTCTTCATCGTACGGGTGAACGGGGGAACGCCGCGCCCACCCGGGGCAAAATCAGTGAGCGCCCTGCGGCAAACACACAACGTAGGGGCAGACCTGCGTGTACCTGCGTGTCTGCCCCGGTCGTATCTGACGCCCTTGATTTCGTCGGTGACCACCGGGGCAGACACGCAGGTCTGCCCCTACGTTGTGTGTTTGCGCCCAATTGCAAACCGCAATAAGGCGTTCTTCCGCCGTACAACATGTCCGCCGCCCAGACACAGACTATGTCCTGTTTGGCTGCAACGGATGGCATTTATCCATAATTTGTAGTCGCTTTGGTTTTTAGCAATTTTCGGGCCTGCGAGAGGGAGTGGCTGAAACGTGCGCGCGGAAACTGACCAGTTACGTTATTTTATCGCGCTGCCTGTGCCTTAGATCTGAAGCCGCGCTGGCAACCTGCGGCAGCTTGAGCGACAGCTTGTTTAGCTTTATCCACGACTGCGCCCATGCCGAAGAATTCGTGCGCGACGCCATCGTAGTTGCGGTAATCAACTTGCACTCCCGCCGCTTTTAATTTCTCGGCGAGCATCTGTCCTTCCGAGCGCAACGGGTCAAGCTCCGCCGTAATCAAAGTGGTTGGCGGCAACCCTTGCAAGTCGGCCTTGACCAGCGCAATGCGGGGATCGCCCGACTCTGCCTCATTGTTCAGGTAATGCCCCAGAAACCAGGGCAGCATGGCGGGGTAGAGCGGCTTGGCCTGCGCGTTTTCCTTCATCGAAGCCGAGTTCAGATCATTGTTCGCCACCGGATAAACCAGGACCTGGTAAACCGGCATCTGCGCCTTGCGGTCACGCGCCATAATCGAAACGTTGGCCGCCATGTTGCCGCCCGCGCTCTCGCCGACTACCGCTATTCGTTTCGGATCACCATTCAGCGCAGCCGCATTCGCGAGCGTCCATTGGTACGCCGCAAAGGCATCGTCGTGCGCCGCCGGGAATTTATGTTCCGGCCCCTTGCGATATTCAATTGAAACGACCACGGCACGCGCAGCATTGGCGAGGGCGCGCGCCGATGAGTCATAAGTATCAATCGTAGCGATGACCCAGCCGCCGCCGTGAATGTAGAAAATGACGGGAAAAGGTCCCGCGCCGCCCGGTGTGTAAATGCGCGCCGGAATCTGTCCGGCTGCGCCCGCAATCATTCTGTCTTCGACCTTGCCAACGGGTTCGGGTGCAGCGTCCTGTCCGCGTTTTTTCAGCAAGGCTTGCACAGCGTCGGCGGGCGTCGGCTGCTGGCGCGCTTCCTCTGGCGCTAAGGTCTCAGGCGGCTTGCCACCGAGCCCGCTTAACTGGTCGAGCACCATCTGCATTTGTGGATCGGCCTGCCCAGCAGACATTTGCGATGTGGTGGTTGGTTGATCTGGCGCGATCACGTTGGTTGAGTTCTCAGTCGCTATTGTTATGTTCATCGTTGTCTCTTTGCTCTTTGCTCATGGTTATAGCGGTTTTCAAGTGCGTGCGACGTGTCAGTAGCCCGACCGTAAGGGAGGGCTGGCGTTGAATAAGCGTGCAATTGATGAAACCTGCCCTTCCTTACGGTCGGGCTACTGACACGAGGTCGCACGCATCTGAAAATCGCTATAAGTAAGTGAGCGAAACAAATCTGATCTTAGGCATCGCTCGCAACGCCGATCAATGTTTTAGAAAGTGCGCTCGAACTTTCGCCACAATCTGGTTCTCCGTCAGCTTGTCAACGGTTTCAACCTCTATCTTGCGTCCGTTGAGAGGATTTCTTTCGAGGCGTTTTTTCAGTTCGCCCTTCGCTTCGCCAGGCCCCAGGATCAAAATCGCTTCCGCCTTGCGCAGCGCCGAGATTACCTCGTCGTAGTAGCGGTTAAGGTGCTCGGTCAATTCATTCTGGAGCAAATCGTCAGCCCGTATTGACGAGCCGGATTGTCCGTGCTGCTTTTCAATCGCTGACTCGATCAGTTTTATCTCTTCCTCTTGGCCCGTCACAAACACGATGACGGCCTTCCTGTGATCTATCCACAAACCCACTGTCGTTTTCATAAACTTCTCCCTCCTACAATTGTCGCAAGCTATTTTTTGCCCACTTTGATATTCGTCAGGCGCGCCGGATAAATGCCGAAGTTCTCAATCTCGATGTCATTCCCGCCCTTCGACCGCACGCGCGCCGCCGGAATCAGGCTGCCCTCGCTTTTGCCGCCGTCTTCCTCAGTGAAAATCTCGATGTACGTCAGCGGGTAATCCACTGACCGTGCGCCACGGCGCAGTTCACCAAAACCCAGCCAGCGTTCTGAGAGCGCACAGATTTTGCGCCCTTCGTCGGTCTGCGTTACCCAGACAGCCTGTACGTCGCGCGCAAGTCTTGTGCCGATTTGCAGCGTCCCGCTTTTCTCTTTGCTGAGCACTTTCAGCAGACCGGCCTGGCCGTCTTGCCGCAAGGCGCTCAACATCTTGGTGACATCACTTTCGGGCGTGTAACTATTTACCGTCAGCTTGAAAAACTCTATGCCGCTGCCCGCACGGCCGCTGCTACGCAATCCGGTAGCGGGGCCCAAGGTTCCATCAAAGTAAATCATGTTCCCGGTATAAACCTCTCTGAACGCGCTGCTCATTGATGTGCCCTGAACATTGGATGGCCCTGCGCACAATGCGCTCAAGACAACGCAAAGCAGGAGTGATAACAAATGATTCTTCAGCTTCATATTTTCTCTTTTTAAGGTGAGCGGGAAATAGAACTACCAGGCCTTTTAGGGGAAAGTGCCGGACAGAAGAATAAATAGCCGCTGGCCATAATGAATTTTTTGTCCGGCATTTTTCTGCACCTTTTTTGGCGGCTTTGTTTTCGTCTCGGTCTTTACTGATGGAGACGATCCGAACCAACGACTTTGACGAGTTTGTTGTAAACCCCAAAGAGCAAAAAGGGCGAAACCCACTGGCCGACGAAGCGGCTCCTTTCCTCATTGCCCGTGAACTCCAGGTAAGCCGAGAGGCCGATGGCTCCAATTGCCGCCCAGAGAAAGATGTCTGACGGAAGTTTGGCCGTCTGTTTCTCGATTGTCCGCGCCACGACGCCTTCCGTCTGCTCCGCGGCTTCTGCCTTGTGAGTTGCGGTTTGGTCTTTGGCGTAAGCAGTTGCTGTACTTATTCATTATTTCTTCTCCTGTTGAAAAAAAATGGGTCTATCCGTTGTTAAAGTTAAATGAGCTAGATCGAATTACTCAAGCTTAATATCCGGCAGGAACTAAACTCCTTACCACGCTTGCTTACTTCGTTAGCTAAAACATAAAGACCGATAACATCTTCAGCTAGCTTGGAATAAATTGCGGTGCGGTATTGGACAAAGTTGGGGAAAATAATAGGTTATTTTTTTCCTTCGGCTGCGGCTATTTCGCGCGTTCAAAGGTAAAAATTCCGGCGTCTTTATTTTTCTTGCCGGTTGCAAAATCCCGGATGATTTCGGCGGCGATTTGACTGAAGGTGATGCCGTTTCCGCCAAACCCGAGTGCGAAATAAGTATGGGGAAATTGTTTGATCGAACCGATATAAGGCAATCCGTCTGCGGTCTCAGCAAAGGTGCCCGCCCAGGAGAAATCTACTCGCAGGGGAATTTCGGGGAATTTTCTGTCGAAGGCTTCGACCAACTCGCGCGTTTTGCGCGTCAATAGCTTGTCGCGTTTGTTCGGGCTGTAAAAAGTCTCGTCCTTGCCGCCCATCACTACGCGCTGATCCTGGGTGGTGCGCAAGTACAAATAAGGCGTCGCCGTTTCCCAAATCAAACAGTTCTCATGCCAAATCTTTTTTTGCGGCAAAGGCTCGCTGACGATGACATAGGTCGAATGCAGACGAATCACATTGAACGGCACGTAATTGAAAGACTCATATCCGTTGGCGATGACCAGTTTCTTCGCTTGGATGTTGGAGCCGTGTTCCGTCCGCAACATGACTCCTCGCGAACGTTGCTCAATACTTGTGATCTCTGTTTGATCGAATACCTGCGCGCCATTTCTGATACTGGCTTGTAACAGGTCGTGCGCTAAACGATACGCATTTACTTGCCCGCCGGTACTGGAAAGCAATGCCGCAGGCGCGCGAAACGGAAACAGCCGCGCAATGTCTGACTCTGCAAGCAATTCGACTTCGATGCCGTGTTTGCATCGGATTTTGTATTCCTTTTCGATCTGGTCGGGGACGTCCTGCTTTCGTGACGCGTGATAGAAGCTTTTCTTGTATTCAAATTCGGCGTCGAGCTTGAGCTTGCCGCAAAGCGTTCCCAGTTTGCCAATTGATTCAAGACAGAGCTGATAACTGCGGGCCGCTTGTTTCTCGCCGACCATCTCGGCGAGTTCGAACAGTGGCTTATCAATCTCGTATTGCAAAAGCCCGGTACTGGCGCAAGTGCTGCCCATTCCGATATGGCGGCGATCAAAAACAGCAACATTGAGGCCCGCCTGCGAGAGGTAATACGCAACCAAAGCGCCTGTAATTCCGCCTCCCATAATCGCAAAATCTACTTTCAAGTCTTCCTGTAATGAAGGGTAGACATTGAGTAGACCGCTTTTCAGCAACCAGTAAGATTCCGGCGTGCGAAGATTCATAAAATTTTGGGGACGAAAGCAAGCAACGTGAGAATCGCTAGTACTACGCTTGGTAATGTAAAAACCGCTGCAAACGCCTGTGGGAGGCCGCGCTTCGCGAGTGCCTGAACAAGCGGGTGAGCAAATGGCTAATGGTAACTAAGACTGGCAGAGGACTGGGCGCCAGGCAGCCGAGGGCGTAAACTAGCTACAGCCTCCCCTTGGCTGCCTGGCCTGATTCCTAGCCTCAGGTAGAGGCCAGTGTTCCCCGATGCATGACAAGCCGATAGCCGACGAGCAAAATGATCGCGCCGAAAATAGCGGCGATCCAGCCGGCCTCGTAACCCGCTCCACCCCAGAGGGCACGACCGACGAAAGTCCCGATCACTGCGCCGACCATGCCGAGAATCGCGGTGATGATGAAGCCGCCGGGATCTTTGCCCGGCATCAAAAACTTGGCGATGATACCGATGACCAAGCCAAAAACGATCTGACCGATTATATTTTCCATAACGCTCCTTTTGTGTTTTCTCCGCCAAACCAATGCAGGCTTTGCAGAAAGGTGATTCCAGGGCAGACAGTGCTGTTCGCAATCACTGCACCCTGGCGTTTTGACTACCGAAAAAGAACTACTTCGGCGCCCATTGAGGGAGTTTCTGCAAAGTTCAGGCCAATCGCTCGGTTAAAAGTCAGCAGCCCTATTTATGGTTACGCCACTCGCTTCCGCACCTTTACCTGAGGGCGAAGAGGGGTAGCGCTGACGCAACACGATGCCCAGGCCGACAAATGCGCTCAACAGCAGCAACGAGTTGGTGACCACGAACACCCAGTTTTGCACCAGCCAACTGTAGATCGTGAAGCCCATCGAAGCCGCTATTTGCCCGATGAAAAGCCACTTCGATACACCTTCACTCGTCTTTTCCTGCCATTGCTTATAAATCTGTTTGCCAATGGTCAGAACTAGAATCATTGAACTGACCCAGCCAATCATTTCAGTCATGGTCAGATTCACTCCAGTTCAAGCGTTGATCTTGTACAGTCATCATTGCTGCTGAATGATCTGTGCATCTTTGTGTTCCTCAAGCGTGATCTGCCTCAAGGCATCTATTTCGTGTTCCTCTTTTTTTTCAGCCGCGACCACCTCGCTTCGTGTCCCTTCAACGGCGCGAATCAACTCGTCAAGTTTGAGATGCGTCACCTTCTCGCCGAAGTTCTGCGAGTTCTGCAGGAAGAAAATCATCAGAAACGTGGCGATGGCAATGATGAAGGTCGTCGTGTGTTCCCACTTTTCCGAGAAGCCGTAATACCAGCCGCTCAGCGTGAGCAACACCACCACGACCAGCAAGACCAGCGGGGAAGCGGCCACTTTAGAAGAGATGTAAGCGGCGAATTGGCGGAACAGTTCGTCCAGACTTTTTCTCAGCGCATCACGACTCAAACCGGAACCTCGCCTTTTTGCTCGCGGCTCCAATGGCGGTGCGCCGCAATCGCCGCGATGAAGTCATCCGCCACTTTACGCCTGTCCACGGCGGCGCTCGCGATGAGTCCGCCGCTTGTCACCGCTGGCAATTTTTTTGCTCCTTTTTCGACTTGTAGCTCACCGCCTGCGTTAGTGGCGCGCAGCAAGTCAACGCCCTCGCCAGTAGCGCAAATTGCTTTACAGTGCTTGTAAGCCTCGTTGAGAAAATGCATGGCGTCGGCTTCCTTCAACAGGGCCGCAACGCTTTCCGCCCCGCCCGGAACATAGACGGCGTCGAAGAGCACCGAACTCGTGGTCAGCAAGCTGAAATCCACCGCCAATTCTTTACCCTTCGCGCCCAGCAACGTACCGCCATGCGGCGCAACGAGCTTCGCTATCGCCCCAACAGCCTTGAGCGCCTTAGTCATATTCAGCACCGCCGCCTCGTCGAACCCGTCCGCCACGAGGAAGGCGACCTTGCGTGTCTTGATGCTATCTTTCGGCGTATTCGCCATGCTCAGTGCGGGCGAAACGGTGATGGATTTCTTGGGAGGTTTCGGTTGAAACTTTGCGGTGTTGCCACCCGCCGGAATGCTGTGGTTGATGGGCGGAGTGATCTCAGCGGGTACTTTCAATCCCAACCCTTCGGCGACGCGGTTCGCTAATGTCTTATCCACGAACGAAAGCAGACTGAGCATGCGCTCTTTGATTGCTGGGATTTCCAGTTTGCCAAGTTCGAACCGCAAGGCTTTCACGATGTGGTTCTGCTCAGGCGCGGACTGGCTGCGATAGAACATCGTGGCTTGGCTGAAATGATCGAAGAAGCTCTCGCTGCGCGCGCGCACCTTCGACGCATCAATCTTTTCGGCGTAACTCACAAAGCCGCCCATATCCTTGCCCGCCTGGAATGGGCAGCCGCCGCCGATGGAATTCGGCTCGTAGCTGGTGCGCCCGCTGTTGATGGTCTGGCGCATGTGACCGTCGCGCTGGTTGTTGTGAACTGGCGCAACCGGGCGATTGATCGGAATCTCGTGGAAATTCGGGCCGCCCAGACGGATCAGTTGTGTGTCGGTGTAAGAGAACAGCCGCCCTTGCAGCAGCGGGTCATTCGTGAAATCAATGCCGGGCACGACGTGACCGGCGTGAAACGCGACCTGCTCAGTTTCGGCGAAGAAGTTGTCGGGATTACGATTGAGCGTGAGCTTGCCGATGCGTTGGACAGGCACGAGTTCTTCGGGAATCAGTTTGGTTGGATCGAGCAGATCAAAATCGAATTTATGCTCGTCCTTTTCTTCGACGATTTGCACGCCGAATTCCCATTCCGGGAAGGCGCCGCTTTCGATCGCCTCCCACAAATCGCGCCGATGAAAATCCGGGTCTTTGCCAGATATCGTCTGCGCCTCGTCCCAAAGCACCGAATGCACGCCGAGCAATGGCTTCCAATGGAACTTAACAAACCGCGCTTTACCCGCTTCGTTGATAAAACGGAAGGTATGCACGCCGAAACCTTCCATCATCCGCAAGCTGCGTGGGATGGCGCGATCCGACATCGCCCACATAATCATGTGCATGGATTCCGGCATCAGCGAAATGAAGTCCCAGAAGGTGTCGTGCGCCGACGCCGCTTGCGGCATTTCGTGAAGCGGTTCCGGTTTGACGGCATGAATGAGGTCAGGGAACTTGATCGCATCCTGAATGAAGAAGACGGGCATGTTGTTGCCTACCAGATCATAGTTGCCTTCTTCGGTGTAGAACTTGACGGCGAAACCGCGCACGTCGCGGGCCAGATCGCTCGATCCGCGCGAACCGGCCACCGTGGAGAAGCGCACAAAAACAGGCGTTTTAACCGAGGGGTCTTGCAGGAACTTCGCCTTCGTCACCGCCGCCATGGATTTGTAAACCTGAAAATACCCATGCGCCCCGCTACCGCGCGCGTGAACGACGCGCTCAGGGATGCGTTCGTGATCAAAGTGCGTGATCTTTTCGCGCAGGATGAAATCTTCCAGTAGCGATGGGCCACGGTCGCCCGCCTTCAGCGAATTCTGGTTGTCGTTGATCGGTACGCCCTGGTTAGTTGTGAGGTATGTGTCCGTAGGGTTCTCTGTATTAACCGCCAGGTCAGTTATTTTTTCAGTCGTCGCCGCCTCTTTGCCGTTGGTCTTCTTGTTACTTTTTTTGTTGTTAGCCATTGCAACTTCCCCTGAGGTTAATTAATTGTCGCTTGCTGCTGGAAGCGTGAGTAGGATGTTGACGCTTCCAGCAGCAAGACAAAGCAGCGCCTGCTTTCGTCTGTGATACTTACTTTGATGAGGCGGTTTTCGCGCGTGATTTCTTGGTGAATTCTTTTTTGGCAGCCGCTAACTCCTGACCGAGTTCTTCGAGTTGCGCGCGGTCATAGTGTTGCTTGGCTTTCGGGAACATCTCGGTCTCTTCTTCTTTGACGTGATGTTCGACGTTCTCGCCCATTACCTTGAGCTTGGCGTCGAACCGCTCGCTGCCCTCACTCAGGGCCGCGATCTCGCGGATAAGCGTTTTAATCTGCTTATGCTCTTCGTATGCTTCGAGTGTGATGTCTTTCAATTCCTCATGTTTCTCGAAGGTGGGATAAAGGATGGTTTCCTCAATGTGCGTGTGGGTTTCAAGTTCGGTCTTAATCTGCTCGAAAAGTTGCTGGTGCTTTTTCGTATCCTCAGTTGCTTCGACCTGTTTGAATAGCTCGGCAACTTTCCGATGATCCTGTTTGAGTAATTCCAAGGCGTCCATTTAATTCTTCCTCCATAACTCGGTTAGCGGGTTTTCAGCGTGCCCCGTCCCAAAACGCGATCAGGGCTGGCGCCGCCGCAAATGTAGTGATTCCAGCCGACTTGTACCTCACCGTGCGGCGAGCTTTCCGGACCACGGGAAAGCTCGCCATATAGTGAGGTAATGAAGACTACCGAAACAGTTCGCGGGCGAGAGTGGACACCGCGTCCATGACTGGCTCTACCACGCGGCTACGGCGGCTGCGCGAACCGCTGAAACTGCCCACCAGCAACACGCCGACGCCGACGCCGATCCCGAAAGCAATCAAGGTCGTTGTACCCGGATTCTCACGGCCGTAATCAACCGCCTTCTCGTATTGCTCGCTCACGCTCTTGGTCGTTTGATCATAAGCTTCGCTGACCTTCTGCTTGGCTTGATCCAGTATTTCTGCGCCGCGCTCTTCGACTTGTTCGCGCACGGCTTGCGCCGCATTGCTAACTTTGTCAGCCGCTGTTTGCCCGCCGTCGGATGTGGCACGTGCCGTTCCTGTCGCCGTCCCTGTTGTGGCCGGTTTGAATGGTTGCGGTTGGTTCTGGGTGTTTGGTTCCATTTGTTCTCCTTTTATTTAGTGATTGGTTATTCAAAACAATTTAGCTAAGCGTTGCGCGCATTGTGTGCTCTGCTTAACTTGTTACTCAGGTATGTTGTCGCCGCTTTTGTCGCCAGCGCCGCCACGGTCGCTTTCAGCGCGCCACCGCTGGCGGGCCTGCTAAATTGAGCGTCAAAGCGTTCGCGCACTTGCTCGGTAAGGTCTTCAACCCCCTCCGCCAAAGCTTCCATCATGCGTTCTCGCGGACTGGGCTTGCGCTTGAAAATCCCGGCGAGCAGGCAGCCCGCGCTGACCGCCAGGCCGAGCGCTAGATAGGGATGATCGCCAGCTTGCGCGCGCCAGTCGGTCGCCCGATGAACACGCTGATCCAAGCGGTTAAGTGTTTCCGCGATGGCTTCTTTCTTGTCTTTAATCTCTTGGCGTAAATCTTCCGGGCTGTTCTCCACAGGTTCCGGGGCAGGGAAGCCCGTAATTTTGTCCAATGCAGTTCCAGTCATTTGTGCTGCCTCCTTCGGCGTCGGTTCAAAGCCGACAAAATGTTCAATCAAGATGAAGAGTGCTTGAAATTGCGCAGACCTTGCGTCACTAAGAGCGCTGCCACGACTGCCAGCATCGCGCCGAAGAGCAAACCCGCTGTGACCAAACCGGTGTAGGTCGAAAGCGCAAGAATGCCCGCCGCCACGAGCGCCATTGCCGCCAGTAATCCGAAGGCAACGCCGCCCCCAACGATCAACGCCGCCGAACTGTACGCGCGCGCTTTTTCGTGCAACTCCGCCTTGGCCAGCGCCACTTCGCCTTTCACTAAATCGCTTGATTGGGTCATCAAATCGCCGAGCAAATCACCAAGTGATTCGCGCGGCTCTGTGATGGACAGCGCCTGGACCGCTTCTCTTTGTGCGTTCATTGTTGGTTTCCTCGGCGCGACGGATTGACTTCAAACATTGCGCCACGCTGTGCCTGCTTGCCCCGGCTCATTTACGGCGCAAGAGTGCGCCCAGGATCAACCCGGCAGCGCCCGCTACCAGCAGACTTTTGCCTGGGTTACTCCGCATTTGCTGCGTGAGGTCTGCTTTGATTTTCTCCGGCTCCATCTGTGCAATGTAATCGGCAGAGCCATGTAGCCAAGCACCAGCCTGCGCCCCAAGGTTTGCCCCTTCTTGCTGAATTTGATTGTCTTCAGTCTTGCCGAACATCGTTTCGGCGGCTTGGTGCAATTTGTCAGCGATCCGGTTTTGAAGCCGGTCGCAACTTGCTCCGCGAGATTCGATCTCGCTCGCTCCGATTTTAGGTAGTGAAACTTCGTCAAACCGCTGTTGCCATGTTTCCATTTCTATTGCCTCTTTTGACCATTACTGATCAGAATTTTGTGTGACCGGCCAAACACCGCGGCTCCGGCCTTCGCAACTACCGCTGATTGAGCCGAGAGTAAGGCCGGAGAATGCAAGGCGCTGCACTCCGGCCTGCGTGTCATTTAGTGTCCAGCTTAACGATAGACGTTGCGGCCCTTGTTGCCCTTCCACTCGCTCTCGAAGTAAGTGGCGTCTTCATCGTTGCGCGGGTTGACGCCCAGCACGATGCCGCCATTTTTCAGGTCGGATTCATAGAGCTTGGCGCGCTCTTCGGGTATGCCCCAGCCGATCAACGCGCCGATGATCCCGCCAGTCAGTCCGCCCGCGCCTGCCCCTGCGAGCGCCGCCGCAATCGGCCCGGCAACCACCAATCCTAGTCCGGGGATAGCGATGCTGGTTCCGACGGCTGCGATAGCCGCCAGGATCGCACCGACGGTGCCGCCAATCGCGCCGCCCACGCCTGCCTTTTCCATCGCCTTTGTGCCCAGTTCGGTATCAGCCTTTTTATCGTTGGCGAAATACCGGTTGCGCGTCTCATCCGACATCATCAAGTTGATTTCCTTTTCGGAATAGCCGCGACTGAGCATTGAGTTGTAAGCACGTTCCGCTGAATCGCGGTCTGTAAAAGTGCCCGTCACCCAATTTGGGCGAGTTCCGGTTGCAGCTTTCGTCGCAGTACTTTGTGTCACCATGATTTGATCTCCTCTTTAAGGCCATGTCTGATCTCGCAGCTTACTGCTGGTGCTTTATGTACAGGTTACTCAGCGTGAATAACCTCGAAACAGACAAAGCGTGTTTCTCCTGAATGCTGAACTATTCTTTAGATTCCTTGTCGTTGCAGCCTAGGCAACCGTCATGCCACGCGCTAAAAACCTGGCGAATAAACCTTTCGCTGACTACTAAACGCTTAGTCAAACAGCATTGTTTACGTTGCGAATTGCGTGGTTGGGGAGATACGGCGTCGCACAAATCATCTTCATAAGTTCAATAACTAATGATGTCTTATCTTGACGCTTAGGGCTGTCCAACAGTGCACAACCGGGAAAATACTTGGGGGAGGTTTGTAAGCGTCCTTCGCTTGCAGGTAGTTTTTCGGCTTGGCAATTCTGGCTTTCCATCAGAATCAGTGCGCAATCGGACTACGCCGCCGCTATTCGTTCTTTGCCAAGGTAAGGGCGGTGATAAAACTCAATTGCGATGGTTTCTGCTCGCTACTATTGACTGTTTGAGAGGGCGCTCACGCAGAACAGGCATGCTCTTGCACGCCTTGATGCGTGGTTGCCGCAAAGGCCTCCCGGGTTTTAATCACTTCAACGAGCGTGTCGTGTGCAATGACCAGGTATTTACCGGCTTTGAGCTGCGTCTCATATTCGATGATGCTGTCTTCAGGAATCCCGATGCTGAAGAACCCTGCACCCAGTGCGCTCAAGCTACCTGCCGCTGCCGGGCCTTCCAACGCCCCGACAATCCAGCCCACCACCGGCCCAGCAGCCAGCAATGGCCCAAAGCCGGGCAGCATAAACACTGCCGACCCTGACAATAACCCCCACACACCATCCCAAAAGGTTCCCGTTTTGCCCCAGGCTTTCATGCGGTCACCGGTCGTGTAGTACCCGATCGCCGCTTCTTCCGCAGCAAAGTCCTTGCCGACGATAGACAGCTTTTGCAGATCGAATTCCACATGCTGCAGAGCGCGGACGGCGTCCTCCGCTTCAGCGTGTGTGTTGTAAAGGGCCACGACGGCGCTCATTTCTAGTATTACCGGCCCACCCTCGTTTTCCCACCTTTCGGCAGCAATTTCTCCACTCAATTGTTGACTAATTTCTTCTTGCAAAACAGTTACTCCTCTTTTCATCTATTTCCATTTAACTGGTCGTGCTGACGATCCTCGCTCAACCATCATCATAATCATACCGGCGGCGCCGCGACCGCACGCCCAGAATGGCAACACACACCATTGCGCCGATAATTGCCCAGACGACGGGGAAGTGCGTGCCGCCGATTTGCAAAGCGAAAATTACAGGTAAGCGAAACTGCCGGGCGAGCCAGGTTCCCAGCAGCGCGCCGATGAAACCCAGCGCGATTGAAGTGAACAACCCGCCGCGCGAATACCCCGCCAACGATTGTCCCAGCGCGCCCGCCAAACCGGCGACGATCAATAGAATCACTAAACTTTCCAAGCTCAAATTCATGGTCTGCTCCTGTTTCTCTAAGGCCAGTCGTCACGGCCTGAACGTGCCGCTATTTGAGTCGCATCGGGATGTTCACAATGCCGAAGGCATTCTGCAGCCAAATGCAAAGCGCCAGGATCACGACTACGCGTAGCACCGTTTTGATGGGCGGAGACATGGGCACATAGTTTTCGATCAGGTAAAGCACCAGACCGATGACGACTAACACGACGATGATGGTAAGTATGGGCATTGGTTCTCCTTGTTATGCGCAGTTTTATGCGCCGGAGGCGTGTTCTTTCACGCCTTGATGTTTGGTTACCGCAAAGGCCGCTTGGGCTTTGCGCACTTCGTCGAACGCGCCGTGCGCGATCACCACGAACTTGCCGGCTTTGATCTCTGTCTCATATTCGATGACGCTGTCTTGGGGAATCCCCAGACTAAAGAGGCCCGCGCCCAACGCGCTCAAGCCCCCAACCAGCGCCGCGCCTTCCAGCGCGCCGACGATCCAGCCGACGAGCGGGCCGGCGGCCAGCAGCGGCCCGATGCCGGGCATGACGAAAAAGGCCGACCCGAACAATAGTCCCCACAGGCCGCCCCAGAAAGCCCCCGACTTGCCCCAGGCTTTCATGCGGTCGCCGGTCGTGTAGTAACCGACCACCTCTTCTTCGGTGTAGTAGTCCTTGCCGACGATGGACAGTTTCTGCATGTCGAATCCTGATTTTTGGAGTTCGCGGATAGCTTCCTCGGCCTGCGCGTGGGTGTCGTAAAGGGCCACCACGGCGCTCAGTTCTTGCTGCTCGACTCGCTCCGCGCTAAGTCCTGAATGTGCTGGCATGGTTGTCACCTTTATTTATTTGTCATTGGAGCGGCGGCCTCTGCGCCTACTGCACAGAGGTACGTCCGCCCTCGTTTTTCCCTCTTTCGGTAGCCATTTCTATTGGCTGGCGACTGCCGCGCGCGGGGCCGCATTTGGCAGCGACACGCCCTTCACGACCTTGCCGGTTTCCTGCTTCGAGGCGTGTTGAGCAATGTCGGCCTGGGACACGATGCCGCAGCAGGCGCCGCTTTTGTCCACCACCGGGACACGCCGCACCTGGTTCTCTTCCATCGTCTGGCAGCAACTCTCCACGCTCATCTCCGGCGTGACGGTGACGCATGGGCTGGACATGCAATCACCAGCCGTCAGTTCCAGCGGGTTCTTGCCCACCGCCACTGACCGGCAGGTGATATCACGGTCGGTGATGACTCCCACCAGCTTCATGCTTTGTTTACTCTCGACCACCGGACTCTCCCCGCAGTCGTGCTCCACCATGAGCCGGGCGACTTCTTGCAGGTTGGTGTCTGGCGTACAACAAGCTGGGTTTTTGGTCATGATGTCTTTAACTTCCATGATTTTTCTCCTTCGTTCCTGGTTAGTTGATCAGCAGGAGCAGCTTTCCCGGTGTAGCCGGTACACCTTCTTCCGCTCCCATTAGCAATAAGACGTGGCCTTAAACTGTTACCTTGCGATGAGCGATTAGACGGAATGCCCTTTTAAGTCGTCATCAATCGAGGCCTTGACCGCTTGATGCGACGCCTGCCGGCGCTCTTCGTCCAACAGCACACTGTTTGTTTCATCAGACATAACTCTCCTTCTGCTCCTTCGATGATTGTTCTGCGCGTTCAAACGTACCGGCGCCTCTTCAGCAATCCCAGGATGGCCACGAACGCCGCCGCTCCGAGAAGAATTGCCCAAATGATGGGGAAGCTGGTGCACCCGATGTGCAAGGCGAAAATTTCAGGTAAGCGCGATTGATGTCAACAACCCGCTGCGTGAATACCCCGCCAGCCACTGTCCAGCGCACCCGCCAAACCGGCGACGATTAGTAGAATGATTAAGCTTTCCAAGGCCCAGACCGGGCAGGTTGAGAACCCATGTGCGCCAGGTTAAGCGTAACCCCTTTATAATCAGTGAGCAGGTTTTCTATGTTGTTGATTCACCAAGCCCGAAAAATGGCTATCACAAAGCCCTACACCCCAAAAACCACAGAATATGGTGGATTCCTTGGGATTGAG
>JANOWX010000254.1:0-5054 GCA_031418175.1 Acidobacteriota bacterium
TATTTTTTTCTTTTAACGGGGGCCTTCGTGTCTTTCCCCCGCCCTTTTGGGTGGGCAGGCTTGCGATTGACCTGCATCGTTAATACCGCAAGCCACCCTCCCTTACGGTCGGGCTACTGACACTGGCGAAATCCGCCGCCGCCTAAAAGCGGAACCCTGAACGCTTGCTCTTGTTGGGGCGCGTTGAACATGAAGGAGTAACCATGCAAAAACTAAGTGCGATGTGTTTGGGTCTGCTGCTCTGCGCGGCAGTCAGTGTGGGCAATGTGTTTGGGCAAACCGCGACGGCCACGCTGAAAGGCGTGGTGAGCGACAACAGCGGCGGCGTCGCGCCCGGCGCCGTGGTCACGCTGACGCAAATCAGCACCGGCTTGAAGCGCGGCTTCAAGACCGATTCCGCCGGGCAGTTCACGTTTACCTTGCTCGAACCGGGGCTGTACAACCTCGAAGTTCAGGCGCAGGGTTTCAAGAGCGCCCGGCAGGCGGGCCTCAAGCTGGAAGTCGCGCAGCAGGCCGAACTGAATGTCGCATTGGAGCCGGGCAGCCTGAACGAATCGGTGACGATCACGGCGAACGAAACCGCGCTGCAATTGGACACCGCCAGCAGCGCCCTGGGCGGCGTGGTGGATCGCCGGCAGATTGACGCGTTGCCGCTCAACGGGCGCAACGTGATGCAACTGGCCCAGCTCGAACCGGGCGTCAACTCTTCGCCGGGTTCGCGCGCCGCCAATCCGGGCGGGGGCGCGGGCGGTTACGCTGAGCTTTCGATCAATGGCGGGCGCACGCTGACCAACGAAGTCATCGTGGACGGCGTCCCGATCACCAACAAGGCCGATAACCTGGTGAGCTTGCGCCCGTCGCTCGACGCGGTGCAGGAGTTCCGCGTCGTGACCAATTCATACAACGCCGAATATGGCCGGACGGGCGGGGGCGCGCTCAACTTCTCGACGCGCGCCGGGACCAGCAAGTTGCGCGCGACGCTCTGGGAATTCATCCGCAATGACGCGACCGACGCGACGGCCTTCTTCTCGAACTTATCGGGGCAGGGCAAAGAGAAGCTGCGCTTCAATCAGTTCGGCGGCAACCTCGGCGGGCCGGTTTATGCGCCGCGCTTCGGCACGGGCGGGCCGCTGGCGCAAAAGCTCAGCAAGGTGTTTTTCTTTTTCAACTACGAAGGCTTGCGCTTGCCGACGACCAACCTGCGCACCTCGACCGTGCCGACGGCGAAGATGCGCGGCGGCGATTTCTCGGAACTGCTGGGCGCGGCCATTGCCAATGTGAATGTGCGCGACACGACGGGCGCGCTGATTCCAGCGCGCCAGGGGATGATTTACGTGCCGGGCGCGGTCGTGGCGGCGGGGCAGCCGGGCGCGGGTTCGCGCGTCGTTTTTGCGAACAACCTCATTCCGGCGAATCTGATCAATACCGTCGGCAAGAACGCCGTCGCTTACTATCCGCTGCCGAACCAGGCGGGCCAATCGAGTTTGATTAACAACTACCTCATCAACTCCGCCGCCAACAGCAGCGACAATCAATTCATCGCGCGCGTTGATTACAACCTCTCGTCCGCGCGGCAGCTTTACGGGCGCATCATTCAGGAGCGCAACCTAGGCACGAATGATGGCCCTTATCCCGGCAACCTCGCCACGACGCAGGCGAATATGCGTTCGCAAACGCGCCCCGGCACTGCGGGCCTGGATTACGTTGACACGCTGACGCCGCGCCTGGTGCTGCACGCGAGCGGCGGCTGGACACGCCAGAGCATCGTCAGCACGACGATCTCAGATGGCTTTGATCCGGCCAGCCTGGGGTTCCCAGCGGCGCTGGCAAATGCTTCCGGCGACAGCCGCGTCTTTCCCTCCTTCGCGCCCACCGGCTACAGCACGCTGGGGCCGCCGCGCAACTTCGGCAGCACGAAAAACAATCAGGACACCTTCAGTTTCAATCAGGATTTGAGTTGGCTGCGTGGCGCGCACTCGTTCAAATTCGGCGCGAACGAGCGCGTCTATCGCATCTATAACCATCGCCCCGACGACCCGGCGGGCAACTTCGGTTTCACGCGCGCGTTCACCGCACGCACGGCGACCGACATTGTTTCGGGCGATGCCATCGCTTCGTTGCTGCTCGGCAATCCGGCGACGGGACGCTTGGGTATTGCGCCCGACCCGGCGGTGCAGAATCTGTACTACGCTTTCTTCGTGCAGGATGACTGGAAGGTCACGAGCCGGCTGACGCTCAATCTGGGCCTGCGTTGGGAAGCCGATTTAGCCAACACCGAACGCTATGACCGGCTGACCAACTTCGATTTCAACGCGCCGTTTCCGGTCAGCAGCCTCAGCGTCGCTTTCCCTGCCGCTACGAATCTGGGCACGCGCACCCTGCCGTTGCGCGGCGTCATCACGCCGGTCGGGCGCGGCAACGCGGCAACGCGCGAGCAATTCGACCGCGACCTGAACAACTTCGGGCCGCGCATCGGGCTGGCGTTCAAGCTCGATGACAAGACCGTGCTGCGCGCGGGCGGCGGCATCTTTTACGGATCGAGTTCGGGCGGCGGCTTTAGCAACGCGACTTATGCGATGGGCGACCTGGCCGAGACCGGCTTCATCGCCACGCTCGACAACGTGACGCCGACGCCCGGCACCAACCTCGGCAATCCCTTTCCGAGCGGCATCGTGCGCCCGACCGGGGCTTACGACGGGCCGCTGACCAATTACGGCCAGCAACTGCTCAGCGTCCGTTTGCGCACCATCCGCCAGCCTAAGATCGGGCAATGGAATCTGAGCCTGCAACGCGAACTGCCCGGCCATCTGATCGCGCAAGCCGCCTATGCCGGCAGCGCGAGCATCGGCTTGCTCGGCGGGCCGACTGACATCAATCAACTGAGCGAGGAAGCGCAGGCATTGGGCGCGACGATCTTGAACACGACGGTCGCCAATCCCTTCCTGACGCTGCCCGTTGATCAACGCCCGGCGGCGACCTCGATCCTGGGGCGCGCGACCGTCACCGTCGCGCAACTGCTGCGGCCTTACCCGCAATTCGGACGCGTGCAGTCGTTCAACGCGAATGAGTCGCACGCGACTTACCATGCGTTGCAGACGAAAATCTCGCGCCGGTTCAATGACGGGTTGGCCTTCAGCGCCGCTTACACTTTCGCCAAAACGATTGACGACATTTCGGGCATCTCCGCCGGGCCGACGATTCAGGTGCCGAACTATCAGAACTACTACAACCGCCGCGCCGACAAATCGCTTTCAACGTTTGACGTGCGGCACCGCTTCATCGGCAACGTGACCTGGCAACTGCCCTTCGGCAACGGCAGGCGTTATTTGAAAGAGGGCGCGCTGGGCAAAATCGTCGGCGGTTTCTCGCTCAACGCGATTACGCAAGCGCAGATCGGCTTCCCGCTTTCGGTCACCGCCGTCAACGCTGCGTTGCTCGGCTTGTCGTTCACGCAATTGCGCCCGAATCTGATTGCCGATCCGAAGCTCTCCGGCGACCGCCCGAAGGCCGACCGCATCGCGCAATGGTTCAACCCGGCGGCCTTCGCGCAACCGGCGCAGTATACCTTCGGCAATGCGCCGCGCGTGTTGCCGACCATGCGCGGGCCGGGTTACTTCAGCACCAATCTTTCCATTCAGCGGGACTTCAAATTCACCGAGACGCTTCGGTTCCAGTTCCGCGCTGAGGGCTACAACATTTTCAACCGGGCGAATTTCACGACCCCCTCGGCGATTTTGGGGGCCAACAACTTTGGCCGCATCATCAATACCGAGGCTCCGCGCCAGTTCCAGTTTGGGGCCAAGCTTTACTTTTGATTGGTGTGCAAATGAACCGACGACAATTCGCAATTTGGGCGGCTGCCGGCGGCGGGGAATTGATCTTCGACCGCCCGCTGGAAGCCGCGACGCGACTGTTCAATCCCGGTGGCCAGGCTGAGCTTTCGCCCATTTATGCCGAGTCAGTGCAACTGGCCGGGCTGACCGTTGACGGCGCGCAAGAGATTTCGTTTCGCGTGGCGCGCTTCCCCCGGCGCGGCGAGGCCACGTTGTGGGCGACGGCGTGCATCGGCGACCAGGTCTACAACGCGGCAATCGAGAACCTAGCCCTGGGCGAGTACAAAGGCCGGACGCCAGTGGAAGATCAGAAAGTCCGATTTGATGTCGCGGGCACGGACCAAGCCCAGTTGACGCGCCAGACAATGCGGACGGGCTTGTTGAAAGGCTCGGCGAAAGTCGTGTTCGGCGCGCATAAAACAGCCGATCCGCCGCCGGGCAGAGGGCCGCACCCGCTGGTGATCGAAGCGCGCTTCGAGTCGAGCCATCAGCCGGTCAAGGTGCGACCGGGACGCTCGGAGGTCATGGGACGCATTTGGGTCACGGTGCGCACGCCCGCCGGCGTCCACAAATTTCAGGGCTTCGGCAAGTGGCACGAACAGGTCGGCGAGCGCCCCCGCTTCGCCTCCGCGTTCACCTACCTGGGCGTGATGGGCGAGCGGAGCGGGTTGCTGGCCGTTTGGTTGAAAGCGGGCGCGTTCGGTTATGCCAGGCTCGGCGATCAAATCATTGCCGTGAAGACCGTGGAGTTCGATCCGCTTGGGGCACGTAGAAAATTCCGCGTCGGCTTGGAGAATGGCCGCGTAATCGAAGGCGAAGCCGTGACCCGTCGCACAATTTCAACGCCGATCGAAGGCCGCCGCCGTCCCAGCACGACGGTGATAGTCGCAAGCGACATCGGCCCGCTGGTTGGAAACCTCAATGACTGGGAGCCGGATAAGCAATGAAAAATTCGACCTGTACAAGTAGTGGGCTGGCGCAGCCTGTGGTGTGCGGCGGCTCGCCGCCGCACTCCACAGGCTGCGCTTGCCAAGTTAGTACGAGCTACCGCTGGTCGGAAAATTTGTGAAGCTGTGAGGGAGAACATGATGCTGCATCGAATGGTCAGAACATTATCGTTGGCGCTCATCTGTGGTTGTCTTGCCCAGGCCGCGCCGGCCAGTCAACTTGTTGATGGAAAACTCGAAACCAAGCTCGTGCCGGGGCCGGTCGAGTACGCCG
>JANOWX010000255.1:0-16158 GCA_031418175.1 Acidobacteriota bacterium
TGAATGTGTCCTCTACCAACTGCCACTACCTTCTGCCAACTACTTACCGCCGACTGCCGACTGCCTACTGCCGACTGCCTACTGCCTTCTCACCTCATTCCGCGCCGACTTCAATCGAATCTCGAACAGCTTCGGCCAATACTTGCCGGTGACAAACAAGCGGTTGCCCGCCGTGTCATAAGCGATGCCGTTCAAGACATCAGCGCCCCCGCTGTCCTGCGCCGGAAGCAAGCCGGTGAGATCAATCCAGGAAGTCACAGTGCCGTCATTCGGATTGATGCGCGCGATGCGGTTGGTCAGCCAGACATTGGCGAACAACTCGCCGTTGACGTATTCCAACTCATTCAACCGGACGACCGGCTGGCCGCGATCCAGGACGTTGATGGTGCGCTGCACTTGGAAGGTGTTGGGATCGAGGAAGCGAATCTGGCTGGTGCCGTCGCTCAGGATCAGCGCTTTGCCATCGTGGGTCAGGCCCCAACCTTCGCCGCTGTAATTGAAACTGCCTAACTGCTGGAAGGTCTCTTGGTCGTAGACAAATCCGACTTGATTCTGCCAGGTCAATTGCAACAAGCGCCCGTTGAAGAGCGCCAGCCCTTCGGCAAAATACTGCGCCGGGACATCCACTTTCTTCAGGACGCGGCCGGTCTCCAATTCGACTTTGCGCAAACTGGATGAGCCGTTCATACCAGTGCTTTCAAACAGCCCGCCCTGATAAAACACCAGCCCCTGCGTGAAGGCCGCCGCATCGTGCGGATAGACATTGACGACTTCGTAGCTGTAAGTCATATAAACCGGCGCTCTGGGCGGCGCTGTTACTGATATATCCTGCTGCGCAGGCTCGCTGCTTTGTGCCGCGACGGGCGTGGGCGTGGGTGAATGACAAGCCGTGAGCCAAAACAAACCGCCCAACACCGCAACCATGTTGAATAACCGCATCTTGATTTACCTCGTTGAAAAACCACTGGGGTGACGCGGCAACCCTAAAACATCAACCTTGGAGGGTCAAGCGCGGACTTCGGCTCTCTACGGCCCAAGTCTGTGGTAGTATCGCCGCGCTATCAATTTCGTATTTTGAAGGAGTTTGAATGACAGAAGCCGATTGCATTTTTTGCAAACTTGCGGCGGGCACGATCCCGTCTGACAAAGTTTATGAAGACGACCAGACGCTGGCCTTCCGCGACCTGCACCCACAAGCGCCGACCCACGTGCTGCTGATTCCCAAAGAACATCTCGACTCATTGAATGACGCCAGTCAGAGCGACCAAGCCTTGCTGGGGCATATGTTGCGGTTGGTGCCCAAAATCGCCAATCAACTGGGCATTGCCGAGAGCGGCTTTCGCACGGTGATCAATACGGGGGGCGAGGGCGGCCAGACTGTGGATCATTTGCACATTCATTTGCTGGGTGGACGGCCCATGACTTGGCCGCCAGGCTAAAGCTAAGAGTCTTGAGAAGTCTGGGGAAGTCGTGTGAAGTCTGGGTAAAGTCCAGCGAATCACCAGCTTTGATTATGCCCGCGAAATTAGACTTCCCAAGACTTCCCAAGACTTTTCCAGACTTCACACGACTTTCCCAGACTCTCCCACTCCCTACCATTGCGTACCTTCGATCACTTCAATCCGGCCTTCCGCAGTTCTCTGCCCAGCGTGCCAAACCCGCACTGTCGCCACTCCCAATTCAAGACCCGGCGGCATAGGCCCGTTGATTTGGATCAAGCCCGCCTTGGCGGGATCACCCGAGGGGCCGACATAAATCGGATGTATGCCAAAGCCGCCAATTTCCACTCGCGTATCCCAGCGTTGCGCCTGCGCGGGCAGCCCTTCCACCAACACCGCCAGAAAAGCGTGGCGGCCCGTGCGCGGGAATTCCGGCTTGATCGTCACGGCATTGAACAGTTCGCGTATGCGCAAGGTTGGCTCGGCATTGCCCGGATAATCACCCCAATGGCGATAGGCTTTGAATGTGGCGCGCGTGGCTTCCTGCCGCAGCAATTCGACGCGCGCGAACCCGGCGGAGCGCAGCATGCGCGCCATGCATTCGGCGTTCGGCCCCCACCAGTTGTCGTATTGCCCGCCCAGTTCGTCAAACTCATAAAACTCCATCACCGGTTCTTGTGCCGCGTGCAGTTTGTCCACCACGTGCGATTCGACGATGGCAAAATCGCGCGTGACCTCGCACACGCGCTCCAACGCCAGCAACGGATGGCGCAGGTGATAGAGCACACCCAGAAAAAACACGATGTCGAACGCGCCCAGCCGCGCTTTGGTCACGTCATACACACTCAATTCGTGAAATTCGGCGGGTGAATGCAAGGCGGCTTTGGCTTTGAAAAAATTCTCGGGCCGCCAGCAATCTACTGAAGTCACGCGCGCGCCGCGCCGTTCAGCTTCAAACGAATAGAAGCCGTCCCAACAACCGATGTCGAGCACGCTGCGCCCAGTCAGATCGTCCGGCAAGTTGAAATGGCCGAAGTTGTCGCGCAATTCGTCCAGCGAATGCACGCCCGGCGTCACCACGCCGTTGCCCAAATCAATGCTGTGCCACCACGCGCCCGTCGCCATTTCTTGATTCGTTTGGACGGCGTCGTCCAGCAGTTTTTGTCGAAGTTCAGTGCTGTTCATGAGTTTTCGTAAGTGTGAATGCAGTCAAGCTTGGCCCGGAGCATACAACACGCGCACGCTGCGCCTAAAACCGAATTTGCCAAACCAGAGGCGTATGAGTAAGCTTGCGCCCATATGCGAGTGGGCCTCGACGCAATTCCCTTAGTAGCGGCAAAAACAGGCATCGGACATTATACGGACGCACTGGCCGATGCCCTGGCACGCGTGCATCCCGAACACCAATACACGCTGCTTTCCCCCTTCGACTTTGCCTTTGAAACCAACGGGCATGACAAAAGTTCAGCCAATGGCAATGGCAACGGACATCACATCAACGCTGGCAAACCGCAAAATCTGATCAAACAATTTCTGCCGGTGCGTTCGATCTTCCGGCATTGGTGGCTGGTGGGCTTGCCTGCGTTAATGCGTATCTCGCCGTTCGATGTTTTTCACGGCACCAATTATTGCATCCCGGTCTGGGCCAACTGCCCGACGGTGGTGACGATTCACGATCTATCGCTGTTCACCCAGGCGCACACGCACGAGGATGACAACGTCAAACGCGGCAAACGGCGCATGCCGCTGATGGCCCGGCGCGCCACGTTGATCGTCGCGCCCAGCGAATGGACGAAGCGCGAAACCATCGAACATCTGGGCGTCAAAGAACACAAGTTGCGCGTCATTCCCGAAGCCGCGCGCCCGCACTTCAGCCCCCAACGCGAAGATGAAATCGAGCCGGTGCTGGAAAAGCACGGCCTGCACGGGCCGTACCTGCTTTATGTCGGCACCATCGAACCGCGCAAAAATTTGCTGACGCTGTTGCGCGCCTTTGCCGATTTGCTGCGCACGACTGAGCACAGCCCGCAATTGGTGTTGGCGGGCGGCAATGGCTGGCTCTTTGACGAAGTGTTCAAGCTGGTTGAAGAATTGCAATTGCAAGAGCACGTCACGTTCACCGGCTACGTTGACGACGCCGATCTGCCCGCGCTCTATTCGGGGGCCCAGGCGTTTGTTTATCCGTCATCCTACGAAGGGTTCGGCTTGCCGCCGCTCGAAGCGATGGCCTGTGGCACGCCGGTGATCACCAGCAACGTGACCAGCCTGCCCGAAGTCGTCGGCAAGGCGGGCCTGACGCACGCGCCCGACGACACGCGGGCGCTGACCAAGGCGATGGCCAAGCTGCTCGGCGATTTCAACACCCACGCCTATTTTCAAACCGCCGGTCTGGCACGCGCCCAGCAATTTTCGTGGGAGCGCGCCGCTTGCGCCACCCAAGCGGTTTACGACGAAGTCTTTAATTACTGGCATAAATAGTAGTCGGTAGTCAGTAGCCGGTAGTCAGCCAACCGACTACTGACTACCGACTACCGACTACCGACTACCGACTACCGATGAATCGCATCACACTATTTTGGCGCAACCTGCGTTTCCTGCTGTCACGCGAACTTTCAGTGCGCTTCGATGAACAGGAGCACAAGCTGGACGCGCGCGTTGACAGCGTTGAGCAACGCGCCGATACCCGCGCGGATGCCTATGAACGCGCGCTCGACACGCGGCTCAACGAGCGGTCGGTCGCCGTGGATGAGCGGCTGGATGCGCGCGAATCGGCGCTGGATACGCGCTTGGACGCGCGCGATGCAGCGGTGGATCAGCGCCTGGACGCGCGCGCTGCAGCGGTGGATGAGCGGCTGGAATTGCGCTTCAACGAGCAGTCCGAACAAGCCGCAACACGCGCCAACAACTATGAAGCGGCGCTCGATGCGCGCGTTGACGAACGCTTTGCCAAGCTGGAACTGCGCAGCGACGAACGTTTCAGCGCCATTGAACAAAGCAACGACGCCCAGATGGCGGCCCTTGCGCAACGGCTGGATGAACGCTTCGACAGCCATGTGCGCACCTCAGACAACCGCTTCGATGACCGCTTCACGCGCGCGGAGCGGCAGATTGACGAACGCTTCACCGCGCTGGAAAAACACACCGACGAGCGCATGGAGCGGCACGAGAAACGCACCGACGCCAATCTGAAACTCAACCGCGCCGACATCCTCGACCGCACCGACGTGATGCTGCAAATTTTCGAGCAGCGGCTCGATCAGCAACGGCGCGAGCTCAAAGCCTTGCGCGAACAGCTTGCCCGGCAGCACACCGGCACCGAGAGCAAAGCCCAGACCAACGGCGATCTTGCGGCCACAACCGTCGCTGAAAATGAAGCTGACACCCAGGCGCAATCCTTCCTCAAACTCGCCCAGAGCAGCGGCCTGATCGGCAAAACCAAACTGCCGACGACCGATGCCACGCTTTATCAAAAGATTCTCGATTGGAAAAAAGTCGCGCCCGAAAAGCTGAGCGAGTTCACGCCCGATGAACGCGAGGTCGTGGAATACATCCTCAGCTTCATCGGCGACGCAGGCGAGCGCGAATACACACAGCAGCACCTGCGCCGGTTTATTTCCACCTTGCAACGCATTCCGCCGCCGCAACGTTCGACTGACCGCCTGCTCGAACTCGGCAGCCTGTTGCACATGGTGCCCGCGCTCAAAAAATTCACCGGCTATCATCAGGTGTTTGGCGCGGATTATTGGGAAGGCGGCGAGAAGCTCACGGTCGAAACGCTCAAACAGGTCAACGGCAACGAAAGCCACAAGGTAGAGTTGCGCAACTTCAATGTCGAGCTGGAACCTTTCCCCTACCCCGACGGCTACTTCCGCGTGGTGCTCTGTTGCGAATTGCTCGAACACCTGCAACGCGACCCGCTGCACATGCTCTGGGAATGCAATCGTGTGTTGCAGGACGACGGCTTTCTGCTGCTGACCACGCCCAACATCGCCAGCGCGCGCTCATTGGAAGGCCTGTTGATCGGCTGTGCGCCGTACTTACTGTCGCAATACAACCTGACCACGCCCGCCGATCAGCACAACCGCGAATATGCGCCTTACGAAGTCGGCCTCGCGCTGGCCGCCGCCGGTTTCGAAATCATCGAGTTGGAAACCGAAGACGTTTGGCTGCGCTCGAATCCGGCGATTTTGAAATTGCTGGCCGAAGTCAATCTGCCGACCGATTTGCGCGGCGACAACATCTTCGCGCTCGCCCGCAAATCCGGCCCGCCGGTCGAACGTTACCCCAAAGAGTTTTACATCGAATAATGACAAACACGACCGAGAGTGTGAGCGAGGAAGTGCGCGAAAAGTTGCTGGCAGACGACGATCTCGCTGTCGCAACGTCCTCTCTGACGCTGCACGCACCAACCGAGGCTGAAGCTCAGCGGCTCGATCTTTTTTTGGTCGCACAAGTCAACACGGCCAGCCGCTCGGCCATTCAACGCGCCATCACCAGCGGCGCGATCACAGTCAACGCGCGGCTCGTCAAACCCAGTCACCGCCTGACCGCTGGCGAACTGATCGCCGGGACGATCCCGCAAGCACCGCCCATCGAAGCCGTTCCCGAAGCCATCCCGCTCGACATCGTTTACGAAGACGACGCCGTCATCGTCATCAACAAACCCGCCGGCATGGTCACGCATCCGGGCGCGGGCAGCACTTCGGGCACGCTGGCCAATGCGCTGGTCTATCACCTGCAGCAACAGGCCGCAGCCTTGCCCAGACGCGGCGGCGTCTCGCGCCCCGGCATCGTGCATCGGTTGGATGTGGGCACCTCCGGCTTGATCGTCGTGGCCAAGACCGATCAAGCGCACCTGCATCTGGCCGGGCAATTCGAGGCGCGCACGGTCAACAAACACTACACCGCGTTGGTTTACGGTCAGGTGCAAGAAAACGAAGGCCGCATCGAAGCCCCCATCGGGCGCGATCCGCGCAGCCGTGTGAAGATGGCAGTGGTGAAAGATGGCAGACCGTCATTGACGCTCTATCGCGTGGCCGAACGCTTTGAGGAATTCACTCTCCTGGATGTGGAAATCAAAACCGGGCGCACACATCAGATTCGCGTGCATTTGGCCTACATCAAACATCCCATCGTGGCGGATGCGACGTATGCGGCGGGGCTCGCCCGGCAACTCAAGAACCCGAATCTGCGCGCCGCCGTCACCCGCTTAACCCGGCCATTTTTACACGCCGCCAGTTTGTGTTTTGAACATCCGGTGACAGGACAGCGGCTGGAATTTCACGCGCCGCTGCCCGCAGACTTGTCAGCCTTGCTTGCCCTACAGCTTCTATGAAAGGCAGACGGTCAACTTTCCATTCACCCAATTATTGCGGACAAATTGCGCTGCTAACCGGAATCTTGATGCGGTATTCGGTGCTGTAACTCAAGACGCGCGCGGTGGCGCCGTTGCTCGCGTCGCCGCTGGTGAGTTGCGTGCCCAGCAACGGCAGCAACTCCACCGTCGAGGCCGAGAGCCAGGCAAAGGTGCCCGGCTGAATCAGGTTGCTGACGGTAATCGGCGCCAGTCGCAACGAACCGACGTTGACATCGGTCAGACACGCCAGCGTGGCCGCGCCGCTGCTCGAAACAACCTGATTCGCGGCGTTGGTGCCGAAGCCGGTGATTTGCACGCTCGTCGAACTGCCGCCGCCGGAAAAATTCGCCAGGGGCCGGAAGAAGGAAAGCTGTGTCGTATTCAAGCCGTTAAGCTGTGACGGAATGCCGTCAAACCCCAGTTGCGCCGGCAGCCGGTCGTAATTCACGTTATCGAAGATCAGTTCAGCTTGATTGTTGCCGTCCGCAGCCACGACGCCTTCTTTGCGCTTGGCCACGGTGTAGGCTTTGAGCAAGGCCGAGACGATGCGCCCGCCCAAGGGTTGTTTGAGCACCGCCTGGCCGATCAGCCAATTGAAATCGGCCGGACGGCCAGCGGCATCGGTGGCGATGGCCATGATGTAGCCTTTCACACCGGGGTCGAGATCGCTCATGTTAAAACCGACGGTTTGTTGCGCGGCCAGGCAAAGCGTGAAGCCGCCAACCTCGCAGGTCGCGCTGTTCACTAGAAAAAGCTTGACGAAAGTGTTGGCCGCCGGATGGGTGTTGGTCAGGCTGATTTGGGTGTCTTCGCGCGCCGCGTTGCTGGCGCTGGCGGTGTAGCGCGTGAAAAACAGCAACGAGCCGGGCTTTTGATCATCCAGTTTCGAGGCTGCCGAAACCGCGCAGAGTTTCAAATCCAGAAATCTGACCGTGAACATTTCACGCGGGCCCGTGATGGCCGTGCGGCTGGGCGTGCCCATCACACCGGCGGAGAGTTCCCAGATAAACCGGTGCTGCAACGGCGCCTGAATCACCGCATTCAAATCGGCGTTCCCGGCGGTCAGCAGCGCGCCCGGCAAGACTTCGCCTGGCAAGCTGGTTTCGCTGAGCGGCACAAAGGAAGCGAATTGCCGCGCGGGCAGCAGTGCCGCATAGCTGGCGGCTTGGGTGAAGGTCAACGTGCTGGTGGCGAGCCGCACATCGCCGCGCATGAGGTGAACTTTGAGCACCGCGCCGGCCGGGACTTCCATAAAGCTCGGCGACTGAATCAGGATGCTCGAAGGATTAGCTGGCAGATCGGTGGCCTCTTGAAAGGTAAAGTAAAGCGCGTTGTCGGCGCGCGTAATGACGCCGGTATTCAGCATGGCAACCAACAATAACAATAACGCCCGCACGGCAGCGCCCAGCGGCGTAATCATTGATTTGGCACTTGGCAATTGTTTGGTCATCGAGAAGCTCCTTCACAGACAGCGCGGCAACCAAGGCGCGCTGCTTGAAAATGGCCTGCTTGCTGCAGTGGGCGCATCGTCAGCAAGCGCGAGCGACCATGTTATGCAAGAACAATGTTGAGGTTGGGGCGGGAGAATTTGCACCGTAGAGGCAAGGTGATTTGCCAGGCGGTACTGGGGCTTGCTGCTGGATCAGATGAAGAACGTCAAGGCACTGCTTGGAAATTGTTGGGGCTTTCTGGCGCTCAAATGAGGCTGCTCACCACACTCAGCTTCATTCGGGATTCTCAACACGAGATGCGGGCGCAGTCTAGCATGCTTGCGGTTTGGCAAGTAGTCTGGCTGAAGAAAAAGGCGGCGGGACAACTGGCCAGTTTTCCCCGCTTGCGTTTGCGCTTAACCGACCAGCCCATTTTGCACGGCGTAATAGGTCAGTTCCGCGTTGTTGCGCATTTTCATTTTGGTCAGGATGCGCGCGCGGTAGGTGCTGATGGTCTTGACGCTGAGCGTCAGGATGTTGGCGATCTCCGTCGAGGTCTTGCCTGAGGCGAGCATCTTCAAGACCTGATACTCGCGTTCTGAGAGCAGTTCGGGTTGCGGGCGGTTGCTCTCTTCGGGGAAGGCCAGCTTTTCGGCCAGCGTCTGGCTGATATAACGCCCGCCGCACACGATCTTTTTCAAGGCATTGAGCAATTCCTGCGGCGCGCTTTCTTTGGTCAGATAGCCAGAGGCCCCGAGTTTCAAGGCGCGCAAGGCAAATTGGTCTTCGGGATGCATGCTGAGCAGCAAACACGGCAGGCCCGGATATTCGCGCTTGATTTCGGCCAGCAAATCGAGGCCGTTCTTGTCGGGCATGGTCAGATCGAGGACGGCGGCATCCCAACGATCACCACGTAGCTTCTGCATTGCTTCGGTGGCATTGGGCGCTTCGCCGGTGACCCATTGGTCGGCTTCTTCAGCAATGATTTGTTGCATGCCGCGCCTGACGACGGCGTGATCATCTACCAATAAAACTTTGTACATCGTTTTTCTCCTGAAAAATAGGACCGACTAAAGTCCGTCCTACAGTGGCACCTTGACCGTGACAGTCGTACCGCGTTCCGTCGCGCCTTCAAAATCCACCTCGCCACCGACCATCAACGCGCGTTCACGCATGCCCAGCAGCCCGAGCGATTTGGCATCGCGCAAATTGCCGGTGGTGATGCCACGCCCGTTATCAACAACCGTCAACAACAAGGCGCCTTCGGTCGGGATGAGATGAATCACCACGCGCGTCGCATCGGCGTGGCGAATGATGTTGGTCAGAATCTCTTGCAGAATGCGGAAGAGCGCGGTCGCTTTTTCCTGGGGTAAATCTTGGGGTTCCGGGCAAAGCCAGATTTCGCATTCGATCCCCGTGCGCGCCTGAAAATCCTGCACCTGCCATTCGATGGCGGCAGTCAGGCCCAGCGTGTCCAAGACACCGGGCCGCAATTGCGTCGCCAGATCGCGCACGGTTTGAATCGTGTCGTCTAACAGGCTGGCCATGCCTTCGGCCTTTTGCACCAGTACTTCCTGGGCGTCGTCAGCCGAACCGCTGGTCAGCCGTTTGTGCAGCCAAGCCACATCCAGTTTCAAGCCGGTCAGCATTTGCCCCAGCGAATCATGAATTTCGCGCGCAATAGCGGTGCGTTCTTCCTCGCGAATGGTGGCCAGGCGGGCCGAGAGGGCGCGCAACTGTTCGCGCGATTCCGCCAGCTTGGCCTCGTCGAGTTTGCGTTTGGTGATGTCCAGGGCGATGCCTTCGATAATCGCCGGGGCGTGCCCTTCAGCTTCGCGGTAGGTGATATTGGCCAGCGCCCAGACGGCGCTGCCATCCTTGCGCCGCAATTGCATCTCGTAATTGTTCAAACTGCCGTGAGTGCGCACTTGTTCAAGCATCGCGTTGCGCGCTTCCTGGTCGGGGTACAGGCGCCAAGCTCCGGTGGCCTTTAGTTCTTCGGGCGAAGCAAAGCCGAACATCGTCGCATAGGCGTCATTGCATTCGAGGTATTGGCCCTCGACCGTGGCGCGATAAACGCCCGCCAGATTGCGTTGGAACAAGAGCCGGAAGCGCTCTTCGGTGGCCCGCAGCGCCCGTTCAGCCTGTTTGCGCGCAGTCACATCCAAGGCCGTCAGCAACAGGTAATCTTCGCCCGCCAATTGGATGGCCTCGCCGTAAACAATCAGATAACGCAAGGCGCCGTTCTGGGCGCGCAACGTCAATTCATGGTCGCGCAACGCCTCGCCTCTTTTCAGCTTGACGCCGATCTGTCTGCGTTGGGCATGATCGGCCCAGAGATTGAGTTCCGCCGCGTCGCGGCCGATGGTGTCTTCCACCCGGTACCCAATCACCCGCGCCCAGGCTTCGTTGACGGTGACGAAGCGCCCTTCAGGCAATGAAGTGATGGCGATCGGTTGCGGACTGGAGTTGAAAGCCTTGGCAAAACGCTCTTCCGAAGCGCGTAACGCTTCTTCGCCACGTTTGCGTTCGGTGATGTCGCGCGAAACTGAGAGCACATGTTTGACGCCCTCGATCTCGATGACTTCCGCCGACACCAGAAAATGTCCGATCCGGCCGTTGCTGACATAGTAATCGCACTCAATGTCACGCATTTCGCCGTCTGTTTGCAAGGCCGCGCGCATAGAGTTGCGTTGGGCGTCGTTGACCCACAAACCGATCTCATCGGCGGTGCGCCCGATCAACTCGTCGTCTGCGAACCCGAGCGCGTTCAAACAAGCCTGATTCGCGCTGACGAAACAGCCGTCTTCCAGGCGCTGCAAGACCATCGGTTCGGGACAGGCGTTAAAAGCCTTGGCAAACCGTTCCTGCGAAACACGCACGGCTTCTTCGGCTTGCTTGCGTTCGGTGATGTCGTGCACCAGCGTAATGACATACTGCTTTTGGCCCAGCCACATCGCACGCACCGAAACCAACGCTTGTACAATGCGTCCCACGCGGGTTTTCAAGCGCGCTTCCTGTTCCCAAGCGCCGCCGTGCAAGGCCATTTGCCGGAACAGTTCGGTTCTGTCCTCCGCCGCTGCCCAGAGGCCCAGTTCAAGTTCGGTGTGGCCGATGGCTTCCACCGACGTCACGCCGAAGAGCTTGCACCAGGCTTGATTGATATTGACGAAGCATTCGGTGGCCTGTTCGGTCAACGAGACCGCCAGGGGGCTATCGTCAAAGGCGGCTGAAAACAACATTTCCGATTCGCGCAAGGCCGCCTCGGTCTGTTTGCGTTGCGTAATGTCGGTAATCGAAACCACCACAGCCTGTAACGCTTCGGAATCTTGATGGAACACAGGCTGCGAGCTAACCGAAATCCATTTCAAGTTTCCATCCGGACGAACAACGCCAAGCACGACACCTGAGCAGGGCTTTTGCGTGCGTAACGTGACGACTGACGGAGCTTCTTCGGAGGGGAAAGGCGTGCCGTCTTCGCGCATGGCGCGCCATTCGGGATTGATCAGGCCGCGTTCGCGCAAGACATCGCGCCGAGCGCCCATGATGCGTTCGCAACTCTCGTTGCAGGTCAGCAATTCGCCTTCGGAATCGAGCATCAATATGCCTTCTTCGAGCACGCCGACCAACGAACGATATTGCTCTTCTGAGGAACGCAGCGATTCGGCCGCGCGGTGCCGTTCGGTCACATCGCGCATGATCGAAAGGTGCAAACCCGGCAGGAAATTGGCGCGCGCGTTGTATTCGATCTCGTGCAACGTGTGATCGCTGCGCAAGAGTTGGAAATGCCCGGTGCGTTCGCCTTGCTCCACCAGTTTCTGCAACGAACGGCGCGCCGTGTCTTTGTTATCAGGCTTGACGAAATCGGCCATCGTCTGGGCCAGCAGTTCTGTGCGGGTGACGCCGTATAACCTGCAAGCGGCCGGATTGGCGTCCACATACTGCATGTCGTCATTGACGATCAGCATGCCGTCGAGCGCGTTGTTCCAGATCGCGCGGAACTTCTCTTCGCTCTCGCGCAGGGCTTTTTCCGACGCCTGCCGCTCGGTAATGTCGCGGAAATTGACGACCACGCCGCCCACGTCGAGTTGCTCCAGCAGATTGGTCAGCGTGACATCCAACCAACGCCACGACCCGTCTTTGTGCCGCGTCCGGAATTGCAGCGAACGGCTGGCCCCGGGTGTGCGCACGACTGCTTCGCGGGCCCGCCTGACTTGGTCAACATCATCAGGATGGATACGCGCCAGCGGGGATTGGCCCAACACTTCGGCTGGCAAATAACCGAGTACGCGTTCGTTGGCGGGGCTGACATAAGTAGTTCGGCCTTCGGCATCTTGCAGCGAGACCCCCTCAAAACCGTTCTCGACCAGCGCGCGGAAACGCGCCTCGCTCGCTTGCATACGCGCTTCGGCCTGGGCGCGCTCGGCCTCGGCCGCTTTACGCGCCGAAATGTCATGGAAGTTCAGGACGTAAGCCTGCACACTCGCTTCTTCGACCAGGTTGGTGATGCGGCCTTCGACCCAGCAATAGCCGCCGGCTTTATTGCGAATCCGGTATTCGACCGGCGTGCTCGCGCCCGGCGCCAGTTCGCGCAACTGTTTGAGCTTGGGCCAATCATCCGGATGAAGCCGCTCTTTGCCAATCGTGTTGATGACCTCTTCCGGCGTGTAACCGTGCTGGCGTGTATAGGAAGGGCTGATGTAAAGCGTCTTGTTCTCGGTCGAGATGAGCACGATCCCGTCATAGCTGTTTTCGATCAAGGCGCGGAAGCGTTCGTCACGTTCTTTGACCAGGCGCTCGGCTGCTTTGCGTTCGCTCACATCGCGCACGATGCCGCGCAAGCCGCAGGGCGCGCCATCCGCGTGGCGCATCAGGCTGATCGAAGACTCGAGCGAACGCGTCGTCGCGTCGGGCCGCATGATTTCAAATTCAAAGGTCTTGATGGGCGAACCGGTTGTGAGCACTTGCCGGAACAGCTCATCGGCGCGTTGTTTCGTCTCGTCGGCGAGAAATTGCTGTACGCCGCGCCCCTCCAATTCTCCCCGCTGCCGCCCAAAAATCTCGCACACAGCCTCGTTGAAGAAGTTCAGTTGGGCGGCCAGATCGAGTTCCCAATAGCCGTCCTGTAAGGTCGCCAGAATCTCGCGGTAACGCTCTTCGCTCTGGCGCAATTGGTCTTCGGCCAACTTGCGCGAAGTCACGTCGCGGATCATGGCAATCACGCCGACAATCTCGCCGGCGCTGTTGCGGTGCGGGCTATAACGCGCGGCCAGCCAGGCTGGCTGGGCCAGTTCGGCGTGCCGCAATTGAAAGTCCTTGCTGACAGAAATCTTCCCGGCCAGCGCTTCGGCCAGGCGCTGCGGGACAGTGCTTTCGAGAAACTCAGGATAGAGATCGAAGATATTTTGGCCGATGACGTCTGGCGCCGGACGCCCGCTCAAAATCTCCATGGTGGGATTCCAGATTCTGATATAGAAATCGCGGTCGTAAACGACGATGCCTTCGCTGGCGCTGGCAATGATTTCCTGATTGAACTGCTTCGATTCGAGTAAATCAGCCTCGGCTTTTTTGCGATCCGTGATTTCGCTGACGGTGGAAATCACGCCGACAATCGCGCCCGTCTCGTCGCGCAAGGGCGCATCCAAGCGCGAGTAAACGCCCTGCTTCAACCCAAAATCATAGGCGAAATCCTGCCGGGGCAAGGTTTCACCGCGCAGGGCCTTTTCCAGCCGCTCATTGATGCCATTCTCGACCATGGCCGGAAAGGCCTCGCTGGCCCGCTTGCCCAGCAAAGCTTCCGCCCGCCACCCGCTGATCTCTTCCATCGCGGGGTTCCAGAGCAGGTACGACAACGTGCTGTCATAGACAATGATGCCGTCGCGCGCGTTCGTGATGATTTGTTGATTGAACTCCTGCGAGGCCTGCCACGCCTCTTCCGCGCGTTTGCGGGCGGTGATGTCGCGCATCGTGACGAGGATGCCGACGACCTCGCCATGCGGATTGCATAACGGCCCGTAAGAAGCCTCCGCCCACTTATCCGTCCGCTCGGTAAAGGCAAACTGCCGCCCGCGAATCGTCTCACCGGCCAAGGCGCGCTGCCAATACTCAGGCGATTCGGTGGCGCTCAAATGCGGGAAAACCGCGAAGATGTTTTCCCCCAGCACGTGGCCGCTGTGGGTGCCGGTCAGTTCCTCCATGGCCGGATTCCAGACGACGACATTCAGGTCGCGGTCGTAAACGGCAATGCCTTCGAGCGCGCTATCAATGATCTGCTGGTTGAACTGTTGCGACTCGCGCAACGCATCCTCAGCCGCACGCCGCGCCGTCACCTCGGTCAAAATGCCAATGACGCCGATGACCTGTTCGTCGTGGTCGGTCAGCGGGCTGTAGCGGGCCGAAACCCAGCGGTCGCCTTGCTGGCCCATCAGCCAATCCGGCGCTTCGACGGTGTCGCCTTGCAGCGCCTGCCGCAACATCTCACCCAAGCCGGCGGCGCGCCATTCCGGCGCCAATTCCAGGATCGGACGGCCCAGGACATCGTCGCCCAGCAAGCCGCTCAGGTCTTCCAGCACCGGGTTCCAAACCATGCAACGCAACTCGCGGTCATAAACGGCGATGCCCTCGCTGGCGTTGGCGATGACTTGATGGTTGAACTGCTGTGAACGGCGCAAGCGTGCTTCAGTCTTTTTGTATTCGGTAATGTCTGAGACCAAACCGATGACGCCCGCGACCTCGCCTTTGGCATCCCGTAACGGGCCGAAGAGGCATCTGGCCCAGCCGGTCTTGGCTCCTTGCCCCGAATTCACCAAGGTATCGGGGCCGATCACCGTCTCGCCCGCCAGCGCCTTTTCGATCAACTCCATCATCCCCGACTCGCGAATGGTCGGGAAAACTTCCAGCGGATGGCGCCCCATGACACGATGACGCGGCAGGCCGGAGAACTCTTCCATAAACGAGTTCCACACGATGTAGCGCAAATCCGCGTCGTAAACCACCACGCCTTCGCGGGCATTGGCGATCACCTGTTCGTTGAATTGCTTGGCCTCGCGCAATTCCTCTTCCATCAGTTTGCGTAGCGTATTGTCGCGCGCCATCCCGAACAGACCGATGATTTGATTGTCCTGGCTGCGATAAGGAACCTTGGTCGTGAGCAGGCTGCGCTCAGCTCCGGTCTTGCTCAAGGCTTCGTCATCCAGCCAGACTTCTTCGGTAAAAGCTCGCCCATCGGTCAAGACCTGTGTGTCTGATTCGGCGAGTTTTCGGGCGATCTGCGGGTTGAAGAGTTCGGCGTCGGTTTTGCCCAGGATAACGTCGGGCTCGCGTTGCAGCCAGGCCCCAAAGGTGTCGTTGACGAATAAGTAGCGCCCTTGCGTATCCTTGATAAAGATGGCGTCCGGGCTGCTTTCGACCAGCGTTTGCAAGAAAGCGAGACGTTCATCAATCGTGTTTTTTCGCGGAGCCTCTTGTTCGAGCTGGCTGAGAAACTGGTGCAATTTACCCGTCTGGCCTTTACGTGGTTTCAGCGAGCGCGTCCCTTTTATGCCAGCTTGCACATTGGCTGGCTGTAGCGTTTCCGCGCCCGGCGGCAACGGCGCAGGCACAGCTTCAGCCGCCTTGCCATTGCTTGTGCGGCGGCCATGCAAGCCGCTCGCCTGGCCCGCTTCGACGACTGCGGCATTGTGCCCATTCGACGATTTCATCTGAACATTCTCCAACGCCATGCCATCGCTATTGCCGCGCGTGAATTCGCGCCGGATTTGTTTATTATCACCGGCCCCGGCACGACGCTGGGCGGTGCCGTCGCCCAATCGCTGATCCTCGCCAACTGGCGCGGCATGGGCTCGAAAGCCGACTTCCAGACCCGCCAGCAGGCCGAACCCTTCCTTGTCTCGATGGGCATGGCCGATCAACGCCCCCTCGTCACCGGACGCTG
>JANOWX010000256.1:0-12222 GCA_031418175.1 Acidobacteriota bacterium
GTCACTTATACGTCGTGTACTTAACTCCAAAAAAGCTGGGGGCACGCGCGCCCAAAAATCTCTTTCTTTTCTGGTTACACCGTTTCGGGGAGACCCCCCACCCCGGCTCACCCCACAACTCCATGCTCTTTTGCGCGAATCCTGAAGGAGGTGCAATGAGCACAACTGACGAGATCAACCTCAAAACCGTCGCCTACTTTTCCAATTCCGCCGAAGCCGGGATGGTCGCTGAGTTGCTCGAAAACAACGGCCTTACGGCGGTCTTGCAAGGCGGCAATTTCGGCGGGCTGGAACCGCTGCTGCTGCCGGGCGGCTATTCGGAAATCCGCTTGTGCGTGGCCGAAAGCGATTTTGAACAGGCGCGCTCGTTGTACACAGCGTTCTTCAGTTCCGAGGCGACATTTGACGAACGCGATCAGGATTTGATAGAAAGCCCCGCACTGAGATGAGCGAATTGAACACGGCAGCCCCGCCAGATGCGTTATTAGACGCGTTGCTAGTCATCACGACAACCGATACACAGCAAGCGGCCGAACGACTGGCCCACGCCTTGGTCGAAGGCGAATTGGCGGCTTGCGTTCAAATGCTGGCGCCAATGACTTCGGTTTACCGCTGGCAAGGCAAAGTCGAAACAGCGAGCGAAGTCTTGCTGTTGATCAAAACGACGCGGGCGGCTTATGCCGAACTCGAAGCGGCGATCAAACGCTTGCACAGTTACCAAACGCCCGAAATCATTGCCTTGCCCATCGCGGCAGGCGCGCCGGATTACCTGGCGTGGTTGGATGCTGCGATCAAAACAATCCAGTAGTTTCGATGTGCTCCTTCACCCTTCCCCCGTTCATTCAAAAGATTGCCCAAGAGAATTTCGTTGACCCGAATCAGCCCCAATAACTCGTGCACGTAACGCAAAGAATGTCGTCTTGCCCTAAGCAACGCGCCTTGTGTAGATTACGTCACAACGATCCCCTAACAGTTCAAGCTCATTGCAAGGAAGCGCGTTCCTCGATTCCTTCCCCAAGCGAACCCGGCTGCGCCGCGTAAGCCTTAGTGTCCTTTTACGACGGCCCGGTCGTATAAGACCCGGAGTGAACGGAAAATTTATCCGCCTTGCTTGAGTCAAATCATATCTGCGAGAAGCTATAAGGAGTTTATATGGCGATGCGTGTGTTAGTCATTGAAGACGAAACCAAGATGGCCGATCTGATCAAACGCGGCCTGGAAGAAGAAGGAATGCAAGTCGAGTTGGCCTTCGATGGCGAGAGCGGCTTTACCGCAGCCCAAGCGGGCAATCACGATGTCACCATTCTCGATCTCGGTTTGCCGAACCGCGACGGTCTGGAAGTCGCGCAGGAATTGCGCGCCCTCGGCAACAAAACACCGATCCTGATTCTGACCGCCCAGGACAGCACCGAAATGAAAGTCAAAGGGCTGGACACCGGCGCGGACGATTACCTGACCAAACCGTTTGCCTTTTCCGAACTGGTCGCCCGCCTGCGCGCGCTGGCCCGCCGCGCCCAACCCGCCGACGCGGGCGAGAACAAAACGCGCCTGCAACTGGGCGATCTGTCGCTCAATCTCATCAACCGCAAAGCCAATCGCGCCGGCATCGAAGTGCAACTGACCGGCAAAGAGTTCTCGCTGCTCGAATACTTCATGCGCCATCCGGATGAAATCCTCTCGCGCGAAACGCTGTCGGAAAAAGTCTGGGAAGAAACTTTTGACACGCTGACCAACGTGATTGACGTTTATATCAACTACCTGCGCAACAAGGTGGATCGGCAGTTCGAACCGAAACTGATCCACACCGTGCGCGGCGTTGGTTATCAATTCAAAGCGCCCATGGGTGAATCGCGCATCGTACCGCTGGCGGAAAGCAAAACCGCCTGAGCAAAAGATGAAGGATGAAGGATTATTTCATCCTTCATCTTTCATCCTTCATCCTTCACATCCCTTGCCCCCTATGCTCTCCCTCCGTTACAAACTCGCGCTGTACTATCTGGTCATCCTCTCGCTGGTGCTGCTGGTCTGCGGCCTGGCGATTTATGGGTACCTCTCGCGCAGCCTGGTGAACACGATTGATGAATCGCTCGACCATCAGGTACAAAAGCTGGAACAGGTCGCCAAGCTAAGCACCTACGATTCTGGCATTGACGATCCCAACCAGGCGCCCGACAGTGCCAACGATTCCGAAGGCGAAGTCATTCCGATCCCGCTGCAATTGATGCAAGTCATCAACAGCCGTGGCGAAGTCCAGACCGAAACCTATGCCCACCCGCAAGACGAAGTCGCGGTTGACTTGGCCAGCCTGCAAAGGCTCTTGCCCGACACGACCTATCACGAAACGCTGCACATGCCTTCGGGCGAATTGCTGCGCGTGGCGACACGCCGCACCAAAGGGCATGACGGCGCAGATTTCTATGTGCGCCTCGGCCACTCGCTCGCGGCCTTGCAACAGGCGCGCAAACGGTTGTTGCTGGTGTTTGGAATTGCGATTCCCCTGGCACTGTTGCTCAGCGGCTTCGGCGGCTTGCTAATGGCCAATCAGGCGCTGCAACCCGTAGATCGCATCACCAAGGCCGCCGAACAAATCGGCGCTGGTGATTTGACCGAGCGCGTGCCGGTGCCGGAAAAAATGGATGAGCTTGGGCGGTTGGCCGCGACGTTCAATTCGATGATCGCGCGTCTGCAAGCGGCCTTTGAACGGCAAAAGCAATTCACCTCTGACGCCTCGCACGAATTGCGCACGCCGCTGGCCGTGATGCGCGGCGAATTGGAAGTCACGCTGCGCCGCGCACGCACGCCGGAAGAGTATCAACGCACACTCGGTTCCAACCTCGAAGAGATCATCCGCCTCTCGCGTCTGGTCGAAGACCTGCTGATGCTGGCGCGCGCCGACGCCGGGCGCGTCGAATTGCGGTGCGAACCAGTCAACCTTACCGAACTGTGCCGCAAGACCGTCGAATACATCTCACCGCTGGCCGACGAACGTGCGCAGACACTGACCTATCAAGCGCCGCCGCAAACCGTCACCATCAACGCCGATCAACAACGCATCAAACAACTGCTGCTCAACCTGCTCGACAACGCGATCAAATACACCGGCCACTGCGGCGCGATCACGCTCAGCCTGACGACCGAAAATCAACACGCCGTCCTTGCTGTGGCCGATACCGGACGCGGCATTCCGGCAGAAGACTTGCCGCACGTCTTTGAACGCTTCTTCCGCCGTTCGGCCATGACCACCGACCGCAGCGCGGCGGGATCGGGCTTGGGCTTGTCCATCGTGAACTGGATTGTGGAGGCGCACGGCGGGCAGATCGAAGTGAGCAGCGAATTGGGCAAAGGCAGCGTGTTTACGATCAGGCTGCCCCTGGCAGTTCCGAATCACCAAACCACAAGTTGACTTGCTCCCTAACCAAACAAGCCACCGACAGACTGACAATCTGTCGGTGGCTTTGCTTCGGCCAATTGGAACTTCTCCAGTAATCGTTACGGCGCAACAGTAGGTGTAACACCGCAGGCTTTCCAGGCATTGAAGGTTTGCTGTGCGTTGGCGGAACCATTGCCGAAGCGCGCCCTTGCCGCCTGTACCCACCGGTTGGCTATGACGGCATAGGTTTTATCCGCGGGCACGCAGAAGGCAGTGTCAGCATAATAGGCGGCCTCAGCGGCAGCGGTCATCCCGATGCCAGTGACAGTGGTTCCAGTCGTGTCGGCATGATTCGTGCCGCCAGCCACCAGCAGGTAGAAGACTTTGTTCATGATGCCGCTGTTGGTGTGCACTCCCCCATTGTCCTGCGTGGTAGGATTCTTTTCGCTGTAATGGTCGGGATCGCCTTCCAGATGCGGATCCTGCATGTTGCGTATTCCACGTGCCGGATTGGAAGGATCATTGGAAAGATAAAGGTCTTCGCCAATCCACCAATCGTCGCCCGGATAAGCAACGCCGCCAAAGCCCGTGCGGTTGCCTACGAAATTCTCGATGACCCTGCCGAAGATGTCGGAGAACGATTCATTGGCCGCGCCGGATTCATTGCGGTATTCGAGGTTGGAAGTGCGCTCGGTGACGCCGTGCGTCATTTCGTGGCCGACCACATCCGCCGCATCAAAGGGGCGGAAAGTCGTCCCATCACCGTCACCATAGGTCATCGAAGCGCCGTCCCAAAATGCATTGTTGTACTTGCGGCCATAATGAGTGCGCGAAACCATGTAACCGAAACTCAGCGAGCTGTTGCCGCTGCCGTCAATGCCGTTGCGCGCAAAGGTCGAGAAGAAATATGCCAGCGTCTTTTGCGCAAAGAAATGCGCGTCAACCCCAATGCTGAGGCGGTTGTTCAGATTGCCGTCCGTGCCGAAAGTACTGGTGGTCGAAGTGTAAAGGGTGCCGGTCGAAGTGCAGCCGAGGGGCGGGCAGGTCTTATTCTTAAAGTCGAAGGTCTTGCCGTTGTTCACTACATCGAATAATGAATAAGTGCCAGCGCTGAGATCAACCGGCATGCCTGTGACCGTGCCAGCGTAAAAGCCTTTTCCAGTTCCTGTTGTGCCAGCGGTTTGCAGGTTATCCCATCTGTCGAGCAACTCGCCGGTGCGCGCGTCAATGAACATCTGCTCGCGGCGTGGCTCGTCCATCTCTGTATCGGTGTTCTTAATATCAATGCTGTAAGCCAGCCGCGCCTCAGCGTCGTTGAGCGGGTAGATCACCAACTCAGCATCGGCGACGCCGTCCTTGCCAAACCAGGCGTCGGCGATTTGCCGCGCGACCGGCTCGATTAGATTGGGAGTCGTGTCGGGCAGCGAGCCTTTGAAGAGGCCATCGGTGTCTTCCAGAAAGCGGCGATTGGCGCGCTCGTGCGTAATCAGCTCCGAACCATAAACCCGCACACCGTCAACGACCTGCGCAAAGCGGACGTGAGTCATGCCCAAATCGTCAACTTCGAGGTGTTTGGCTTTCAAACGATCAGCCTTCACGCCGGCGCGCGCTAAGTGCGCAACGGCTCTGGCTTCGGCTTGCGTAGCGCGGTCGCTCTGGTTGCCAGCGAAAGTGCTGCGCAGCGAAAACAGCGTGGCGCCAAAAATAAACAAAATGCAGACAAGGGTAAGCGTTCGCATAGATTCTACTCCTGATTAGTTGGGGTTAGGCGTGGGAGCCTGTTCGCGGCACTGCTTAGGTTAATGAGCGAATGGCGCCCCGCAACCTTACGACACTATTTGTCATGCGCTATCGGCGGGCGCGTACATTGCGAATCGTCAGGAAAGTTTGTCACCGGATTGATGTAACGCAACAAGGTCTCTCCTTGATCCAGGAAAAAGCGCGCGGAGTATAGACCGCCCTATGCGTTAAGACAATTGAAAACTTTTCTCATTGCGTTGAAGACTCGTGCTGATTCGTGGGAGCTTCGGGCCGGCGTTCGCACGTGGCATCCGCTTGGTGCGGTCGCAAGCTTAACCGCTTGCCGGTAATCAAGCGCGCCCCGCGCTGATAAGTGAAATACATCCACGCCCAATTGAACAACGCCGCCGCGCGATTGCGAAAGCCGATCAGGTAAAACAGGTGCAGCGCCAGCCACGCCAGCCACGCCAGCCAACCGCTCAAATGCAGCTTGCCGATTTGCGCAATCGCCGCATTGCGCCCAATCGTCGCCATGCTCCCTTTGTCCACATAGCGGAATTGTTCATACGGCTGTTCGTCGAGCGCGCGGCGAATGTTGCGCGCCAGCGAGCGCGCCATCTGCATCGCCACGGGACTAACACCTGGCAATGGTTTGCCGTCCTGTTCCAGATAAGTCATATCACCAATCGCAAAGACGTTCTGGCGGCCCGGCACAGTCAGGTCGCTCTCGATCTTCACGCGGCCCGCGCGGTCGGTCGCTACGCCGAGCGTTTGCGTCAACGCCGTTGCGCACACACCTGCGCCCCAAATCACCGTCGCGGCGGGGATATGCTCAGCGCCCAAATAAACGCCGGTGTCATCAATGTTGGTGACCTGTGCGTTCTTGCGCACACGCACGCCCAGATCGTTCAACTGGCGCTCAGCGCTCGCGGAGAGTTCCGGTGCAAAGCCCGGCAAGATGCGCGGCCCGCCTTCCAGCAAGCGAATCTCAGCCTGTTCGGGATAGATCGCGCGGAAGTCGCGGTCGAGCACATAGCGCGACAATTCGGCAATCGCCCCCGCCAATTCAACGCCGGTCGGCCCGCCGCCCACGACGACAAAAGTCATCAACTGCTTGCAACGTTCCGGGTCGGTCTCTTTCTCCGCCGCTTCAAAAGCCAGCAGCACGCGGCGGCGAATCTCGACCGCGTCGTCCAAATCCTTCAAGCCCGGCGCAAAACGCTCCCATTCATCGTGGCCGAAATAGCTGGTGCGCCCGCCCGCCGCCAACACCAGGTAGTCATAACTCAATTCGCCTTCGCGCAACTTGACAACCTGCTTGTCAAAATCCACGCCGGTGGCTTCGGCCAGCAACACGCTGGCGTTGGCCTGTTTGCGCAACACCGAACGAATCGGCGCGGCGATGTCGGCAGGTGAAAGGCCAGCCATCGCTACTTGATAAAGCAGCGGTTGAAACAAATGATGATTGGCGCGGTCAAGCACGGTGATACGGACAGGCGCGCGTTTGAGCGCTTGCGCGCAGGTCAGGCCGCCGAAGCCGGCGCCGATGATGACGACGTGGGGTTGTGTTTGATTCATCTGTATCCTTCTCGTCAATCACTTTCACGCATGAGCGAGGGCAAAAGTTACAAACTCTCATGCCTCTACGCAACGAACCATGTTTAGAGAAATTCAGCCCTTTGCCCAACAGCAATGTTCCGGCCAAATGAAACATCGTGTAGTAGGCGCGCGAGGCAGCGGAATCAAGCAGGTTGTTGGCGGCCAGTAACTTCGCGGCGCGCAACGTCTCGCGCGCTTTGCTGACTAACGCTTCTTGTTCTTTTGGTCATACGTGAACCCCTTCGCGCCGCACGTTGAGCATGAATGGCATCTGTGAATGCTGATGATCCTTTTCGGAAACGAACATGCGCGAGATCAGCACGTCGTATTTGAGGCACAATGCAGCCGTGAATTCGCTCGTGCGGGCCACTTCTTCAAATTGACTGACCTGATCTTTCAGGACGATCAGTACATCAATATCCGAACCAGCGACCGCCTCGCCGCGCGCCTGCGAGCCGAATAAAACTACGTCAACGAGCCGCGCGCTATAAAGCGCCGCCAAAGCCTGCCGCAATTCTGCCAAAATCACTTTTAGCGTGTCGTTTAGCGGTTCTCTCATCGAACCGGATGGTAACGCATGGATACCCTCTGTCCCAAAACAATCTGAGCCGCTGGGCAATTGCAATCCTGGCCTCGGCTTGCTATTGCTATCGGCGTGTTGAAGCAGATCAAAGTCAAATACGGCAGAGGCGCGCGGCGCGCCGTAGCAGCCTTGTTCGGCTGGCAGTTGCCGGATGAACGGTTAGCCTTTCTGGCAGGCGCGTTGGACGGCGCGACGGTACACCTTTCGCCGCACGGCGACTCACTGTTTTTCGACGTTCAGCATCCTGACGTTTTGTTTCAGCAACGGCGTTTGAACAAGGATGAGTTGGGGCGCTTGTATGTGCGCAATCTTTATTTTGAGAAACAGCCGTGGGGCCAGCCGCTGCTGGGCTTGCGCGCGCTGTTGCGGCAGATCGAAGCAGGACAAGCTCTGGGCGTCAGCTACCAGAGCCTTTCTGCCATTGGCGATGTAGACACAGATGGGTTGAACGGTTATTACACTTGGGCGCGCTACGGTTTTGACGCGGAACTGTCGTTGGACTTGCAAGCGCGCTTGCCCAACCAATACGCCGGCGTGAAAACGCTGAACGAGTTATTTCAACAAGGCGGCGCGGAACTGTGGCAACAAAGAGGCGTGCCGATGGAGATGGTGTTCGCGCTCACCCCCGACAGTAGTATGATGCAAACTCTGAATGCGTATCTCGCGCAACTCAGAAAGGAAGGTCGCTGGTCATGACGAGATTGGAATTTATTTCGGTACTCAGTGAAGACGAATTTCTCCACGCTCAGGCAGGCGGAGATTTCAATACGGAGCTTGCTTATGAGGCATACGTTGCCGGATGCCATCGCTTAGATGCGTTTGTCCGCAAACAACGTGAAGCCCTGGATCCGTTCGACCGCGCCATCATCGAAGAGCGCGAAGCGGATGTGCGCCGCCGCCATCAATTACGTGCCGCTTGAACGTCACTTCGTTTTGGAGTCTTTACCAAAGAAAGGTCGCTAGCCATGAGGCTTGAATTCATTTCCGTTCATAGCCGCGAAGAATTTTTACGGTTGCAGGCAGAAGAAAAACTCAACCCACAGCTTTCTTACGAAGAGTATGTGGAAGGCTGTCAGCGCACGGATGAGTACATCAGACAGCAACGCGAAGCCATGGATCCCTTTGATCGCGCCATTATTGAAGAACGCGAAGCTGACTTTCACCGCGCCGCGTGAGGGTTGCTTCATTCTTTGTGCAACCGAATAAGCCGCCTTCCGTGAGGGAGGCGGCTTTTTTGGTGATGGCGACTGACTTGCTTTCTTGCCTGACCTGCTATGGCTCGCGCCGCGCCTGCACTTCGGCGGCGGTAGCTGCGCAGGCGCAGTCCATTCGTTCACTCAGGGGAATCAGTGGAATCCTTTTCAGTCGCAGGGGGAAGTTGCCGCATGGCTTTCAGCAGACGGTTTTCAATTTCCGTCAGCAACAACTGGCGCGCCATGTCCTCGCGTTCCTGGGCAGCTTGCAGGTCTGCGCGCAGCCGCCGGATTTCATCGTTCTGCCGTTCCAATTGCGCTTCCAAAGCCTGCAATCGTAGCGCGGTCTCGTGGCGAGTTTCCAGCGTTTCGCGTTCGGATTTGCGCGCCAGTTCGTGCGTTTCTTTCTGTAATTCCTTCAGCCCCGCGCGCGTCTGCTGCGTATCCTCGGTCAACCGCAGGGCTTGCCGCACCAAGTCAAACAGGTCTTTCAACATCTAAGCGGCCTTCCATTCCCGCGTCAGGATCGCGCGCGTTTCTGCCTGCAACTGTTCGATCTCGACTTGATCGCGCGCCATCACTTCGTGCGCCAGCTTCATTTTTTGGACGCACTCGGCAATCAACTCGCGCAGGCTCTTCGCTTCGGTTTCGCTTAATTCCAGTCGGATGCTTTCTTCCATTGCTGTTTACCTCCGTGCCGGATTCTAGCACAACTGCGCATTCGCCCAACCTCACTGCCCGCGCCGCGCCAACACTTCCTGCTCGGTCGCCGCACGCCACGGCCAGACTTCACTACCGTTGCGGCAGCCTGCGTCAGTTCTTTGCTAATGCCTGCGCTCGGCCAGCACTTCCTGCTCCGTCGCGGCCTCCCAGAGCTTCACGGTTTGATCACGGCTTCCGATTGCCAGTTTCTTTCCGTCGGGCGATTCGCTCTTTCGCCTTCCATCTCGCCCCTCCCCAAGCACGCAGGCAAGGATGCATTGCGCTCCCAGGTTATCGCCCGCGCCGCGCCTGCACTTCGGCGGCGGTGGCTGCGCGCCAGAGGCGGATGGTTTTATCTACGCCAGCCGAGAGCAGTGTCTTGCCATCGGGCGAAAACGCGACGGATTGCAAGCTGTCGGTGTGACCTGTCAGTGTGAGCAATTCCTGCCCGCTTTGCGCATCCCAGATTTTCACTTTGTTATCAAAACCGCCCGTAGCAAATCGCTTTCCATCGGGCGAGAAGGACAAGGAAATCACACCCTGCGAATGCCCTCTCGTGGTGAAAACCTGACGACCTGTTTTGACATTCCACAGACTGACGTCACCCGACATGGTTCCCGTGGCCAGAGATTCGCCATTAGGTGAAAAGCGAACTGTCCAAGTGCGCAATAGGCCTTTCAAAACAGACATCTCTTTGCCGCTTGAGGCATCAACGAGCTTGAGGTTTCCGCTTCTGAACTCCGGTATTGCAAGAAGGCGACCATCTGGTGAAAAAGCGGTGCGGCCAAGAAGTGTCCCCTTGATTGCGAACAAATCCTTCCCTGTATTCACCTCTCGGATTCTTATGGTGTTTTCATCCTCTTCAATAGCAACCCGGCTGGCATCAGGGGAAAAGGTTGAGGGTAAGCCCGACATGAAATCAGTTGTCTTAAAGCTGTGGAGCAAGCGTCCTGTTTTTACCTCCCAAACCTGAACGGCCTTCCCTTCACTCACCGCACTGAGTCTTTGCCCGTCAGGGGAAAACGCGATTTCCCAGGATGCGTTAGAAACCTGGGGATTCTTGAGCGTGGCAAGCTCTTTTCCGGTGATGGCGTCACGAAGGGCGATTGCGCCACTATCGTCGGTCGCTGCAAAGGATTTTCCATCCGGAGCCCAGGTCACACACACGACAGCTTCCTGGTGACCTTTGATCACATCCGGTTCCGTTGCTTCTTCAGGCACAAGTTCCCATAGCAAAGATTCGGAGTCTCCGCCCCACCAGAGTTTCTTGCCATCGGACAGAAAGGCGAGCGTCCCAGCCCCGCCATGTTTTCTGAAAGCATATTGCTCCTTGCCTGTTTTCACCTCCCACACCTGAACGGCATTGGCAGTGTCGTCTGCCGTCAGACGGTTTCCATCAGGTGAAAAGATCACGTGCTGATAAAAGGTTGGTCGCCCATGTTGATTCTCGAAGGTCGCCACTTCTTTACCGGAAAATAGCTCATAGACCCGCACCCAATGCCCAACTATCGCGAGCCTCGTTCCATCGGGAGAAATGCTGATCGAAAAGCTGAAATCGGGTGTTACTTTGAAGGAACTGACTTCTTTCAATGTCGTCACGTCCCAGACTTTCACGAAGCCATCAAACCCAGAGGTTGCCAGATACTTTCCATCCGGCGTAAATTTCATTGCAGTAAAAGCTGCACCAGCAACAGGTTTGTGTGCCTGAAACGCAGCAAGCTCTTTCCCTGTTTCTGCATTGCGGAAACTCACCTTTCCACCGCCGGACATTGCCAGCCGCTTTCCGTCGGGCAGGCAAACCAAGTGGCGCAGATCGCTCGGCTCCAATTCGACCGTTCTTAGCTCTTGCCCGGTGATGACATCCCAGGTCTTTAGTTTTCGGTCGAGTCCCAGCGAATAGAGTTTTATATCATCCGGTGAGAACGCCAGCGAAGCCAAACCATTTTCGTGCCCACCCAAAGTTCGCACCTTCTCCCAGGTTTCAACGTTCCACAAAGTTATCGAACCCGCGACTTCCAGTATGGCCAGTGTTTTTCCATCATTGGAAATTCTCAGGCTGTTGTTAGGCGGCATCTTCATCCTGACAGCATCTTTGTTGATCGCGCGCCAAAGATAGAACCATTCAAACCCGCGCAAGTCTTCCTGCTCAATTGTTGGCGTGTTTGCGTTCAGCAATTCGCGCACGCGCCCATAATTACTGGCATCCCAATCCTGCCCCGCCAAATTCATCTGCGCCGTGTACAACAACCGCCGATTCGTCTCCTCTGATTGTACCGCCCGATTGCGTTGCCGGAACGCTACGAACGACAGCGCGCCCAACACCGCCACAATCACTGCCGCCACCGCCGCCGCACGTAACAATCCGCGCCGATACGCTGCACGTTGCCGCAGCACTTCAGCGTCGGGCAGATTCGCCAGCACCCATTCCCGATCAAACACGCGGTAGTAAATCCGGTTGCGCACATACAGCAGCCCTTCGGTCACGCGCGAGACGCCCGACAAGCGCAGCACGCTGACCAGCGGATTGGTCTCGTCATCACGCACCCGCCGCTGGTCACGCACCTGCTTGTACAGATCGAGCACCGCCGCCTTGTCCGCTTCGCTCTTCAACATCCGCTCGCGCACAAAGAGCAGATTGTCGTCGCGCTCGCGCGCGCGCGTCGTGAAAAACAACTCTTCGCACAGCCGGTCTACGCCGCCTGCGTCTTGCGCGCTCGCGTCTTCAGCCACCGCCTGGCAGAGGCGTTGCGTCAGGTACGGATGCCCGCCCGTCCAGTACAAAATGTGCTTGAGCAGCTTCGCCGCCGTCTTGTCTTCGCGCCCCATGCCACGCGCGAGCGGCTCGGCTTCGGCAGCGGTGAAATCGTTGAGTTCGATGCGCTGCCCGATGTTGAACGGCGTCGTGCGCGTGTCGCGGATCAAATCGGAGGGCGAGGCTACGCCCAACAAACAGAAGGTGAGGCGTTCGAGTTCGGGGTCTTCGGTGCGGCGGTTATAAAGTTCGCGGATGGCGGCAAAAAACTCATCGGTCGAAA
>JANOWX010000257.1:0-4808 GCA_031418175.1 Acidobacteriota bacterium
CGCCGCCCGACGAGCCGCCGCCGGGCGCGGGGTTGAAGACCGCGACTTGCGCCGTGCCGCCCGCCGCGATGTCGCTGGCGGGAATCTGGGCGACGACCAGCGTCTCTGAACCGAAGTCGGTCGGACGATCCTGCCCGTTCCAACGCACGACCGAACCTTGCACGAAGCCCGTACCGTTGACGATCAGCGTGAAACCGTTGCCGCCCGCGAGCGCCGTGGTCGGATTGAGCGTCGCGATGCGCGGCAATGGATTGCGTTTGCGCACTTCGAGCGGCAAGGCATTCGACAAACCGCCGCCCGGCGCGGGATTGGTCACTTGCACTTGCAAGGTGCCAACGGTCGCCAGGTCATTGGCCGTCAGCGCCGTGGTCAATTGCGTGGCGCTGATATACGTCGTGTTGCGCGCATTGCCATTGATGACGATTTGCGAACCGCGAATGAAGCCCGTGCCGGTTACGGCCAGCGTCACGCCGGTGGCGTCTTCGGCGACGATGTTCGGCGTCAGGCTGGTCAACACAGGCACGGCGTTGATGATGTTGAGCGTCACGCTGTTCGACGTGCCGCCGCCCGGCGCGGGGTTGACGACCGCAATCGTCAACGTGCCGGCGGAAGCAATGTCGTTCGCCGTCAATTGCACGGTCAATTGATTGGCGTTGACCAGCGTGGCCGTGCGCGTTTCGCCATTGCCATTCAACCGCACAAACGACGCCGCGACGAAGCCGCTGCCGTTGATCGTCAGCGCCAAGCCATTCGCGCCCGCCGTAGCGTTGACCGGGTTGAGCGAGGTAATCGCGGGCACCGGGTTGGGCGCTTGCGTGATGTTAAAGGTCAGCGGGTTCGATTCGCCGCCGCCCGCCGGAGGCGTAAAAACAGACACGCTGGCTGCGCCCAGATTGGCGATGTCCGCCGCCGTGATCTCGGCGGTCAATTGCGTGCTGTTGGTGAAGTTCGTCGTGCGGGCCTGCCCGTTCCAGCGCACGACCGAGTCGCTGACGAAATTGACGCCCGTCACCGTCAACGTGAAGGCCGCGCCGCCCGCCGTCGCCGTCGCCGGACTGAGCGCCGTAATGCGCGGCAACGGGCGCGTCGCCTGATTGATCGTGAAGGTGAATTCGTTGGAGGCTGCGTTAGACGCGGGGCTGAAGACGGTGAGCCGCGCCGTGCCCACGTTGGCGATGTCTGCCGCCAGAATTTGCGCGGTCAGTTCGGTCACGCTGACCACCGTGGTCGCGCGGTTCTCGCCGTTCCAGCGCAAGACCGAATTGGCGGCGAAGTTCGTCCCCGTCACCGACAGCGTGAACGCGGGGCCGCCCGCGACCGCTGAATTCGGACTGATCAGCGTGATCGTTGGCGCGGCGAAAGTGATCGTCAACGGCAATTCGGTTGAAAGTCCGCCGCCTGGAGCTGGACTGAAAACACGAATTGCCGCCGTGCCGCCATTGGCGATGTCTGCCGCCGTGATGGCCGCGCGCAATTCGGTCGCCGACACAAAAGTCGTCGGGCGATCCTGCCCGTTCAAACGCACGACCGAAGCCTGCACGAAATTGGTGCCCGTGACCGTCAGCGAGAACGCCTGTCCGCCCGCCGCCACCGTGGCCGGATTCAACGCGGTCAGCGTCGGCACCGGATTCGGCGGTTGCGCGATGGTGAAGAGCTGTGCGCTCGATACGCCGCCGCCCGGCGGTGAATTGAACACCGTCACGCTGGCCGTGCCTGTGTTCGCAATATCGTTGGCCGTGATCTGCGCCGTCAGTTGCGTGCCGCTGACAAAGGTTGTCGCGCGCGCTTCGCCATTCCAACGAATCACTGATTCGTTGACAAAGCCCGAACCGTTGACCGTCAGCGTGAAGGCCGCACCGCCCGCCTGCGTCGTCGTCGGGCTGATAGTGGTCACGCGCGGAATCGGTTTGGGCGCATTGACCGCAAAGGTCAGCACATTCGACGCGCCGCCGCCCGGCGTGGGATTGGTCACCAACACGTTGAAGGTTCCGGCCGTGTTCAACGCGGACGCGGGTAGATTCGTCGTCAACTGCGTAGTGCTGACATAAAACGTGAGGCGGTCAACGTTGTTGAATTTGATCACCGCGCCCGGCACGAAATTCGTGCCATTCACCGTCAGCGTCACACCCGGCGTATTGGTCGCCACCGAAGCCGGCGTCAAACCGGTCAACGTCGGTGCGGGGTTGTTGATGTTCAGGGTCAGCGCATTGCTGGTCAGGGCTTCGGGCGTGCGCACGGTGATGCTGAGCGTGCCCGTTTCGAGAATGTCTGTCGCCAGCAGCGTCGCGCGCAATTGCGTGGCGCTGACGAATTCGGTGAAGCGATCAGAGCCATTGACGCGCACCGTCGAACCATTCGTGAAGTTCGTGCCGTTGACCGCCAGCGCGAAATTCGCCCCGCCCACCAGCACGTTGGCCGGATTGAGCGTTGTCAGCGTGGGCGGTTGTCCGGTCACGGGCGGATTGAGCGTGATGACGCCCGCCCTGTAGTCCGCAGGCAAGAAAATCGCCTGATCGTCAACAACCGCGCCGTTGCTGAATCCGACCGTCGTCGTATTGAGCGTACTCGCGCCCGGCACGTTGAACGTCAGCGTCAGCAACTGCCGCGTGCCAGCCGCAAATTTCTGGCCGAAGGGCAAAGCCAGATTGATAATGACGCGGCCATTGGCGGCATCGTTGGCGTTGACGACCAATGTCGCTGCCGCTGCATCAGCCCCCCTCACCGCCTCCACAAAGGTCAATTGCGTTGCATCGAAATTAAGCGTGAAGCCGACCGCGAACTCCGTGCCCAGCGCCGTCAATTCAACCGGCGTCGCGCCGTTCTGTCCGCGTTGAAAGGTGGCGGGCAAGATGCGCACGGCACGCGTTTGCTGATCTGGCGATACGGTTTGCGCAAGCAATGCGCCCGCGCCATTCAATAAGGCCACCGGCGCGGTCGGCCCGCCCGCGGCCACCGGCGCATCCAGCCCGGCGGCATAGCGCCCGGCCTGCACCCAATCGGCGATTGTCATTTGGCCGTCACCCAAGGTGGCGCGCGGCGCGCAATCGGCGCGCTGAAATTCGCTGCCATTGCTGGCCCTGTCCAATTGCGCGGCAAAGCGGCCCAGCAACGCCCAATCGGCCACCGACAACACGGCATTGCCGCCATCCTGGCGCGGCGCGACATCGGCTTCGAGTCCGGGCTGGATGGCCACCAATCCGTTGATGAAACCGGTCGAGATGGCATTCGCTTTGGCATCGGCCACATAACGCGCCACGGGTTGATCGTCGAATTCAACCGGCAACGTTGCGACGTTCAGTTTGGCTGAGAGGCTGAATTCAATATTGACCAGCGTGCGCACACCGGCCGCGAGTTGTTGCCCTTCGGCCAGCACAAGCTGCACACCCAAACGGCCCGCTTTGACTTCGTCAGCATTGACGTTGAGTGTCGCGCCCTGGGTCTCTGCGGTCAGCGAGACCTGCGGTTTGCCGAGCGCCGCCGCGTCGAAGCGCAGGCTGAAAGCGAGGCTGTGTTCGCTGCCTGCGGCGTTGAATTCGACCGGCACGGTCACCTGGCTGCCGGGCGCGGCGCTGGTCGAAACCAGGCGCATTTGCTGCTGGTCTTGCGGCGCCCCGCGCAATGCGTGCGCAGGCGCCAATTTGGTTGGCGCGGGATTGCCCGCCAAAAAATGATTCACCCCGCGCAGCGCGCCGTTCACCGACGAGGCCGCCAGGGCTTGGGGATTAATACCGAATTTCTGCGCGCCACTCGCCAGCGCCAAAACGCTCAACAACCCAGCGGCCAGCGCCAGGCGTAGTTTCGGCGACACCGTTGGCCGCGCGTGCTTCACCACGTTAAACATCGGAGGCAACTCCTTCCTCAAACAACTTTTCAAAATGAATTCAAGGATTGAAATAACAATTTACATTCGCCGCGCTGGGGCAGCGCGGGGGTTTCAACAGTCATGCTTCAGGGCGAACTGGGGGTAGGCGTATGATGACTGTTCTGAAAGAACCGACCGGATTTAATTAAAGGGACACGGATTTATTTGGGCTGGCGAAACTATACCCCGAAACATGCAAGGGGGCTACCGAATTAATGTGCGCGGAGGGCAGCGAAGTTTCTGAATCTGAAAGATTAATCCAGGGTCGCCCGCATGCATTCGCGCGCGCTGGCACGGGCAATCATCAACGCTGTTCGTTGAGGCTCTTGTTGTAGCTGAAATACTTCACGCTGACCTCATTCAACGGCGTTTTGGCCAGCGCCTCACGCTGCGGGCCGTCCAGATAAAGCAGTATGTATTGCGCGATATGCGGCTGGGCGAGGCCCTTCTGCGTTTTCAAATAGGTCAAAAAATCAGCGGCAAACCAATCGAAGATTTTCGAGATGGTCAGGCGCTTGGCCGCCGCGTCATAGCGCACGTTTTGCGGATCGTTGAGAAAGCGTTTGGCCGATTTTTCCAACACCTCCAAAGTCTTGCCCGCCGGAATCGCCCCTTGCCACAAACCCGGGCAACTGCGCGCCGCGCAATTCAGATAAAAATGCGCGCGCGGGTCTTTGAATTGCGGGCGAATGATCTTGTGCTCCAGCTCTTCGAGCGAAGCTTTGCGCCCGCCCATCACGATGTCGTGGTCTTTGAACAGTCCGATGAAATTCCACATCTCGTTTTTGGCCGGGTAGGCGTTGGCCGCGTGATACAACACCCAGGCGTTGTACGCGGTCAGGTAATAGCGCAACCGTTCGCCCGCGTCATTGATCGCCAGCGGATCAACCGCGCCCAATTGATCCACAAAACCTTTGAGCGCGCCGATCTCTTTTTTCAACCCGGC
>JANOWX010000258.1:0-19001 GCA_031418175.1 Acidobacteriota bacterium
CTCAAAGTGCAAGCCGAACAGTTCGAGCGCGCGGGCGATTACGGCAAGGTGGCCGAGATTCGCTACGGCAAGATGACCGAGTTGCAGAAGGCATTCGAAGCCGATCAGGCCAAACTGGCCGCGTTGCAGGTGGGCGGGCGCACGTTGAAAGAAGAAGTGACCGAAGAAGACATCGCCGAAGTCGTCGCGCGCTGGACGGGCGTCCCTGTGTCAAAGATGCTGGAAGGCGAAGTGCAGAAGCTGGTGACGATGGAAGAGCGATTGAGCGGTCGTGTCGTCGGCCAGGACAACGCGTTGATCGCGGTGGCCAATGCGGTGCGGCGCGCGCGCGCGGGTTTGCAAGACCCGAAGCGGCCGATTGGCTCGTTCATTTTTTTGGGGCCGACCGGTGTGGGCAAGACCGAGACGGCGCGGGCGTTGGCCGAATTTCTCTTCGACGACGAACACTCGATGGTGCGGCTGGATATGTCGGAGTTCATGGAAAAGCATTCGGTCTCGCGCTTGATTGGCGCACCGCCGGGCTACATCGGCTATGACGAGGGCGGCTATTTGACCGAGGCGGTGCGGCGGCGACCGTACTCGGTCGTGCTCTTCGACGAGATCGAAAAGGCGCACCCGGACGTCTTCAACATTCTGTTGCAGATTCTGGATGACGGGCGGTTGACCGATGGCAAGGGGCGGACGGTGGATTTCAAAAACACCGTCATCATCATGACCTCGAACATCGGCTCGCGCGAAATTCAGGATTGGGGGGCGGATGAAAAGGCTATGCAGGGTTACGTAATGGAACAGTTGCGCGGGCACTTTAAGCCGGAATTTCTGAACCGTTTGGACGAAGTCATCATTTTCAAACAGTTGGGCCTGGAGCAGTTGCGCAAGATCATCAAGATTCAACTCGAAGCGCTGGTGAAACTGCTGGCCGACCGCAAGGTCACGCTGGTGCTAGACCCCACGGCTGAGGAATTGTTGGCGCGCGAAGGCTACGATCCGACCTTCGGCGCGCGCCCCTTGAAGCGGGCGATTCAAGGGCTGATTCAAAATCCGTTGGCAATGAAGCTGCTCGGCGGCGCGATCAAACCCGGCGAAACGATCGTCGTCAAAGGCGATCTGACGCAGGGCCAGATGATCTTTGCGCCTGAGCAAAGCGCCGTGGCGCGTGGCTAATTGGTGAGGTTGGGAGCAGGAGAAGCCATGGCTTCTCCTGCTCCAGTCAGCGGATTGTCAGTCAAATTTGCAATCACAAAAACGCGATGGTAGATTGCCTTCTACTTCATCTACCAATGAATTTCATCAGGGAGTAAGGCTTTTTAGCAGCTATGGCCAATGGCAGCGAAACCCAAGCCGCGCGCAGTGCTGCGGCGAACAATCATGAAGAAGCGGCGGAAAATGCGGGGGTGCACGTGACGGATAAACGGCGCTTTACTGCCGAAGGTGACCCGGTGAACCCGGACTTGGCCGAAAAAGAGCAAGAGATAGCGCAGTTGCAGGAACGCCTCACCGAAGCCGACCGCAAACGTGAAGAGGCCGAACGCACGCTGCGCGAGATGTCCGAGAAATTCAACCAAGCCCAAAAACAGATGGAGAGTGAAACCTCTGGCATACGCCAGCGGCTACAGCGGAATTTCGATCAGCGGCTGGACACGGCCAAAGGGGACGTTATCTCGAGCCTGCTTGATACCCTGGACAACTTGCGCCGCGCGGTCTGGGCGGCTGAACGCAGCGATTCCAAAGAGCAAGAGTTTCGCGCTTTGCTGGATGGCGTCAAAGCGACGGCGCTGCTCTTCGACAACAAAATGCGCGAACACGGCCTGACGCCGGTGGCGAGCGAAGGGGCGGAATTCAACCCCGAATTTCACGAAGCAGTCGAGATCGTGGCTGTGCCGCCCGAACAGGACAACCACGTCGTGGCCGAGTTTCAACCTGGTTACAAGTATGGCGAAAAGCTGTTGCGGCCGGCGCGTGTGCGGGTGGGGCGTTCGACGGGCTGAGGCGCAGCGCGCTGTACGGCAAACTGTTAGTTTGCCGTGAACGTGGCATTTGACCGCTTGATTCAACGCAATTCCTTCGGCAGCCGAGACTGCTGCTTTACCGAATGATTCGACAGATAAAGCCCGCGGCAAACTAACAGTTTGCCGTACATTTTTTCCGAAAGAGAACCAATGGCAAAAGAGATCAAATTCAGAGAAGAAGCCCGGCGCGCAATGCTGGAAGGTGTCAACATTTTGTCAGACGCGGTGCGTGTGACACTCGGCCCGCGCGGGCGCAATGTCGTGATTGATAAAAAATTCGGCTCGCCGCAAATCACCAAAGACGGCGTGACCGTGGCCAAAGAGATCGAACTCAAGGACAAGTACCAGAACATGGGCGCGCAGATGTTGCGCGAAGTCGCCTCCAAGACCAACGACCTGGCCGGCGACGGCACGACGACGGCAACCGTGCTGGCGCAGTCCATCTACCGCGAAGGTCTGAAGAACGTCGTCGCCGGCGCCAATCCAATGTCGCTCAAGCGCGGCATTGACCGGGGTGTGAAAGCTGCTGTCGCCGAACTCGAAAACATGTCGAAGAAGGTCAAAGGCAAAGAAGAGTTGACCAATGTCGGCACCGTCGCGGCCAATGGCGACCGCTTCATTGGCGAATTGCTGGCCGAAGCGATGGAGCAGGTCGGCAAGGATGGCGTGGTCACTGTCGAAGAGGCCCGCACGATGGAGACCTCGCTCGACATCGTCGAAGGCATGCAATTCGACCGCGGCTATATTTCGCCCTACTTCGCCACCGACAACGAAACGCTGGCTTGCGTGCTGGAAGAGCCGTTGATTTTGCTGCACGAAAAGAAAATCTCGGCGATGCACGAGCTATTCCCGATTCTGCAAAAGGTCGCCGAAGCGGGCCGCCCCTTCCTCCTCATTGCCGAAGATGTCGAGGCCGAAGCCCTCTCAACGCTGGTCGTCAACAAGATGCGGGGCGTGCTGAAAGTCGCCGCCGTCAAAGCGCCGGCCTTCGGTGATCGCCGCAAGGCCATGTTGGAAGACATCGCCATCCTGACCGGTGGCCGTGTCATCACCGAAGACCTGGGCATCAAGCTCGAAAGCATCGGCCTCGAAGATTTGGGCGCGGCCAAGAAAGTCTTGATTGACAAAGACAACACCACGATCGTCGAAGGCGCGGGCAAGAAATCCGCACTGTCAGGCCGCGTCGCTTCGTTGCGCGCCCAGCTTGAAACGACGACCTCTGATTACGACCGCGAAAAGTTGCAGGAGCGCGTTGCCAAACTTGCCGGTGGCGTCGCCGTTATCAAAATCGGCGCGGCAACCGAAATGGAGATGAAGGAAAAGAAAATGCGCGTTGACGACGCGCTGCACGCCACCAAAGCCGCCGCCCAAGAAGGCATCGTGCCCGGTGGCGGGGTCGCCCTGTTGCGCGCCGCCAAAGCCGTCGCCGCGCTGGAGGCCGAAGCCAAGGGCGATGACCGCACGGGCCTGGCGATCCTGCGCCGCGCGATGGAAGAGCCGCTGCGCATGATCGCTTTCAACGCCGGTCAGGATGGTTCGCTTATCGTTGGCAAGGTGCGCGCCGAAAAGAAGACCGTCGGTTACAACGCCGCCAAACGGCAGATCGAAGACCTGCTTGAAGCGGGCATCATTGATCCGACCAAAGTGGTGCGGACGGCATTGCAAAACGCGGCTTCGATTGCCGGCTTGTTGCTGACGACGGAAGCCGTCATCACCGAAGCGCCGGAACCGGCGGCGGCGATGCCGGGCGGTGAAGATCACTGATGCGGTACAGGGAGCGGTAGCGACCTAGTGCCTCCAAGTCGCACAACATCGGAGACACCAAGTCGCTACCGCTCGCGCGTACCGCACTGAAAGTGGCGGGCTGCAAAAAATAAATATGCGGCCTGCCGCCTTCTGTTTTACTCCCACGGTTGGTACACTCACCCCGCCGCTGAAATGGTGCAGACGAGCAGTAATTGCAGAAAAGGACAACGCCTGAAGCACAGGCCAAGCAATACGAGGGAAACGCCGTGTTTGATTTAGGTTCGATGACTGACAAGTTTTCCGAGACGGGGCAAAAGATAATCTACCGTGCCATCGAGGAATCGCGCCGCCGGGAGCATAACTACCTCTCGGTCGAGCACATCTTCACCGCCCTCGGCGACATCGAAAATCAGCTCTTCCAAGACGCGATGCTTTCGGTCGGCTTGGAATCCCGCGCCGTCGTGCATATGCTCGAACAGGAGTTGATTAAGAACCGCCAGTACGTCGGCAAAAAGATGTATATCACCGACACCGCGCGCGACCTCTTCAACCGCTCGCTCAAGCGTGCGCGCCAGAACGGCCGCCAGCAAATCGAATCCTTCGACTTATTCGTCTCGCTCTTTGCCGACCCGGCCGGCGTGCCCGCTGAGATACTGCGCCGCCTTGGCGTTGATCCGCAGAACGCCGTTGACACCATCTCGCGCAGCATCCGCACGCGCGAAGAGCAGAACGAGACGATGCGGAAGAAGTACGACCTGCCGCCTTACCTGAAACACTTCGGCACCTCGCTCAACAAACTGGCCCGGCAAGACAAGCTGCCGCCGACCATCGGTCGCGAACTCGAAATCCAGCAGATGATCGAAATCCTCTGCCACCGCGAGCGCGCCAATTCGCCGATGCTCGTCGGTGAACCCGGCGTCGGCAAAACCGCCGTGGTCGAGGGCCTCGCCCGTCTGATCGAACTCGAACCGCAGAAAGTGCCCGCACGTTTGCGCACCGCGCACATCGTCCAATTGCAAATGTCCGGCATCGTGGCCGGCACCATGCTGCGCGGCATGTTCGAGGAACGGCTGCAAGGCATCATTGCCGAAGTCAAAGAGCGCCCCGACCTGATCCTCTTTGTGGACGAAGCCCACACGATCATCGGCGCCGGCTCCGCCATGGGCGCGACATCCGATGCGGCGAATATGTTCAAGTCGGCGCTCGCGCGCGGCGAATTGCGCATCATCGGCGCGACCACTTCGAACGAATACAAAGAATACATCGGCGAAGACGAAGCCCTCTCGCGCCGCTTCCGTCTGGTCAAAGTGGATGAGCCGAGCCTGGGCGAAACGCGCCAGATTTTGCACGGCATTCGCGCGCGGCTGGAGAAAAACTATTCGGTCAAAATCACCGACGCCGCGATTGACACGGCGTTGGAGATGGCCCCGCGTTACATACGCAACCTGCACCTGCCCGACAAAGTCATCGGCTGGCTCGACACCGCCGCCGTCAAGGTCGAGATCAACGAACCGACCCTCATGCAGGTGCGCCCCGATCACATCATTGACGTCATCTCGCAGGAATCGCGCATCCCGCGCGACCTGATTTACCGCGACACCAGCGACCGCTTCCGCACGCTGGAAGAAGTTTTAGGCCGCCGTGTCGTGGGCCAGAAAGAGGCCGTCAAATCGGTCGCGCAACGCTTGCGCCTGAACAAAGGCCCGCTCAAAGAGAATTTTTATAAACCCGACGGCGTGCTGCTTTTCTTAGGCCCGACCGGCGTCGGCAAGACCGAACTCGCCAAAGCCGTGGCCGAAACCATGTTCGGCGACGAGCAGAAGATGGTGCGGATTGACATGAGCGAATACGCCGACGGCACGATCGCCATCGAAAAGCTGATCGGCATGCCGCGCGGCATCGTCGGCAGCGAACGCGGCGGCATCCTGACCGAAAAGCTGCGCGAGAATCCTTACACCGTGCTGCTGCTGGATGAAGTCGAGAAAGCTTCGCCTTATCTGCTCAACCTGTTTTTGCAGGCCTTTGACGAAGGCTGGCTGACCGACGGGCGCGGCAAGAAGGTGTATCTTTCGGACGCAATCGTCATCATGACCTCCAACCTCGGCAGCGAGAATTTCAAGAAGTACATGAAACCGCTCGGCTTCGGCCAGAAGACCACCGCCGACGTCACAGAGATCAAGCACGCCGTCATGCAAGCCGCCGAGACGCGCTTCTCGCCGGAGTTTCGCAACCGCATTGACGAGATCGTCATCTTCTCGCCGCTCACCGAAGACGAAGTCAAACAGATCGCCCTGATTTACCTGCGCAGCACCCGCAAACAGATGGAGCACCAGGGCAAGAAGCTGCGCATCAGCGAGGCCGCGATTGATAAAGTCGTCGAACTCGGCTTCAGCCCGGCTTACGGCGCGCGCTTCCTGAAACGCACGATTGACGAAAAGGTCAAACTGCCGATCACGAATCTGTGGAAGGCGTTCAACCAGTTCGTAGTGGATATTGTCGAGGGCGAGTTGGATGTGCGGGGCGAGTAACCGCCTCAGCAACAAAATCAAACAGGCGCGGCGATGAACAGTCGCTGCGCCTTTTCACTTACAAGGTTTGCTTATGTTCAACCCAGCCGCCAAACAGATGACACTGGAAGCCACGCTCGAACAGTTCGATTTGAGAGAGGCGCATCAGGTGAAGCAATACTTGCAGCGTTATCCGTTTCTGTTGTCGCTTATCTTTGAGGCACAAGCAAAGATCGCGTGCCTTTTCAGTCTTAGCACGAAAACCGCGCTTGAAGTAAACACGGATCCGAGCGACGGCTCAGCGCGGCTTTACCTTGTCGTGCCCACCAAATTGCATGCGCAGGCCGCTTACGAGTTGTTTGAAAGATTTGAACAGGAATGGTGGTTGGAAGCGAGTGAGCGCGCGCAGTTTCGTATGAGTATCGTTCCAGAGTTCAGCGACGTTGAGCCAGATTACATCGTTCAGATGCTTCCGAAACGAGTTCGTGAAGTTGAAGTGGAAATCATTGCCCGCAAGAAAGCGGAGCCAAACCTTGTCTACGACGCACCGGATTTTTGAACCGCTGAGGCTGTCGTCCTATGACAGAAAATTACCCATGGTACACAACCGTTGTAGACGCAACGCTGCGGCAAGGCGACATTTTCTTTGATTGCTCGGTGCTTGTGCCAAAGGGTGAATTCTCGGAAGTGGAAGGCAATCTCAAGGTCAAGGCATTGGCGGTTGATTACGACGTGATCGTAATGAGTCAATCCTGCGATCTTGAACAAGACAATCTGGAGCTTGTGCTGGTCTGCCCGCATTGGCCGTTTTCGGCGCTGGCCGCCAAGTTCGATCACTTTAAATCCAGCAAAGGCAAAGAAGCGCTTCAACGCGGCCATCTCCCCGGTTATCACTTGATCAATCGCCACGAAGTCGCCGGCCCGCTGCCTGAGCCGCGCGTGGTTGATTTCCGCAACGTCTACGGTATTCCTTTGGACTACTTGAAGAATCTCTGTGAGGGTACCGGCGACCGGCTACGGCTCTTGCCGCCGTATCGTGAGCACTTGTCGCAAGCCTTCGCGCGTTTCTTTATGCGGGTCGGATTGCCCGTGCAAGTTGAGTTGGGCAAGTAAGGCGGCTGTGGGTTCGCCGAACAATGATTGAACGGAATGGCGCCACCCAAACAATACTCGTATGGCATCTCGACATTCTCTTGAACCTCTCTTACGACGGCGTATTCACGACTGTTCCCCTGACCGCTACTCCTGCACTATCGAAACCATCAACATCCATCCGGAGGCGAAATGCATCTTCGTACTTTGTTCAACCTGCTCGCGGTGCTGTGCTGTTTAGCCCTCGCCGCTCCGACGCATGCACAGACGGCGCTGCCCAAAGGCTTCGAGCGCGGCGCATCGGTCGAAGGCATCACCGAATACCGCTTGCCCAACGGCCTGCGCGTGCTGCTCTTTCCCGATCCATCCAAACAGACGATCACGGTCAACATTACGTATCTGGTCGGCTCAAAACACGAAAATTACGGCGAGACGGGCATGGCGCATCTGCTCGAACACATGGTCTTCAAGGGCACGCCGAAGCATCCCAAAATCCCCGACGAATTGACCACGCACGGCACGCGCCCGAACGGCACGACCTGGTACGACCGCACCAACTACTTCGAGACCTTTCAGGCCACGGACGAAAATCTGAAATGGGCGCTCGACCTCGAAGCCGACCGCATGGTCAATTCCTACATCGCCAAGAAAGACCTCGATAGCGAGATGACCGTCGTGCGCAACGAGTACGAGATGGGCGAGAACGATCCGTTCAGCATCACCATTGAACGCATGTTCAGCACGGCCTATCTCTGGCATAACTACGGCAAGAGCACCATCGGGGCGCGGGCCGACATCGAGAATGTGCCGATTGACCGCTTGCAGGCGTTTTATAAAAACTACTATCAGCCCGACAACGCCGTGTTGCTGGTGGCCGGCAAATTCGACGAAGCCAAGACGCTCGAACTCATCAATCAATACTTCGCGCCGATTCCCAAACCGGCGCGCAAGCTGCAACGGCTTTACACCGAAGAGCCGGTGCAGGATGGCGAGCGCCAAGTGATTGTCCGCCGCGTGGGCGACACGCAACTGGTCGGCGCGGCCTATCGCATCCCCGGCGGTTCGCATCCTGACGCGCCCGCCGCCAGCATCCTGATGCAAATTTTGGCCGACACGCCTTCGGGCCGCTTGCACAAGGCGCTGGTCGAGACCAAGAAGGCCAGCCAGGTTTTCAATTTTCCCTACATCTTCGGCGAATCCAGCTTGCTGCTCGTCGGTGCGCAAGTGTTGAAAGACGCCGCGCTCGACTCCGCCAAAGACGGCTTGCTGCAAGTCGTCGAAGACCTCGCCAAGACGCCCGTCACCAAAGAGGAAGTCGAACGCGCGCGCGGCCAGTTGCTCAAAAACATCGAACTGCGGCTCAACTCTTCAGAAGAGGTCGGGCTCGAAATCAGCGAATGGCTGGGCGTGGGCGATTGGCGCATGCTCTTTATCAACCGCGACCGCTTGCGCAAGATCACGGCGGAGGAAGTGCAGCGCGCGGCGGTGACTTATCTGAAATCATCCAACCGCACGCTCGGTTTGTTCATACCGACGGCCAAACCCGAGCGCGCCGAAATCCCGGCGAATCCTGACGTGCTGGCGCTGGTCAAAGACTACAAAGGCGATGCCAAAGTGGCCGAAGGCGAAGCCTTCGACCCCTCGCCCGCCAACGTTGAAGCGCGCGCCGTGCGTGCTGCTGCCGGTGGTTTGAAACTCACGCTGGTACCCAAAAAGACGCGCGGCGGCACTGTCGTTGCGCTGCTCAACTTCCGTCTGGGCGATGAACAGAGTTTGATGAACCGCGATACGGCGGGCGCGCTCGTGCCCGATATGCTGCTGCGCGGTACGGCCAAACACACGCGCCAGCAAATCCAGGACGAACTCGACAAGCTCAAAGCCAAAGTCGGCCTCAGTGGCGGCCCTGAAAGCGCTACCGTTTCCATCGAAACGATTCGCGCCAACCTGCCCGCCGTCTTGCGCCTAGTGACTGAGGCATTACGCGAGCCCAACTTCCCGGCCAGCGAGTTCGAGCAATTGCGGCAGGAACAAATCGCCGCCATCGAACAGCAAAAGAGCGAGCCGACTGCCATTGCGGGCACGCTCTTCCAACGTCACTTGCGCCCCTATCCCAAGGGCCACGTCAAATACGTCTCGATGCCTGACGAATCCATTGCCGATATGAAGGCGGTGACGCTCGATCAGGTCAAGAAGTTTTACGCCGACTTTTACGGCGCGCAGAGCGGCGAGGCCGCCGTTGTTGGCGATTTCGATGACAAAGAAATCACCCGGCTGCTCAACGAGCTGCTGGGCAATTGGAAAGGGAAGTTGCCCTACGCCCAGATTGCCGAGCCGTTCAAGGATGTCGCCGCCGTCAACCAATCTCTAGAAACGCCCGACAAGGCCAACGCCTTTTTCATCGCCGGGCAAAATCTGAAGCTGCGTTATGACGACGCCGACTATCCCGCGTTGACACTGGGAAATTACATGCTCGGCGGCGGCTTTCTCAATTCGCGCCTGGCCGCGCGCATTCGCGGCAAAGACGGCTTGAGTTACGGCGTCGGTTCGCAATTGCAACCCGCGACGGTTGGCAACAACGGCATGTTCGCGGCCTTCGCCATCTACGCGCCGCAGAATGCGGTGAAGCTGGAAGCGGCTTTCAAAGAAGAGATCGCCAAGGCCTTGAAAGACGGCTTCACGGCAGAGGAAGTGGCCGCCGCCAAGAAAGGTTGGTTGCAATCGCGCCAGGTCAGCCGCGCGCAAGACAACGAATTGACCGGGCGTTTGAACAACGTGACCTTCCTCGGCAAGACGCTGGCGTGGGAAGCGGACTTCGAAAAACGTGTTGACGCACTGACGCCTGATCAAGTTGTTGTGGCGCTGCGCAAGCACCTTGACCTAAACAAAATCACCATCTTCAAAGCCGGTGATTTTGCGAAGGCGGCTGGTAAGTAACATAAATCGTAGGGGGTGGACACACGGGTCTGCCCCTTACGTTAAATTCTCAGCCCCGCGCGCCATGCCTATGGCAAATTCCCGGAAAATTAAGTTAGTTGTGACAGCGGTGCTTGGCCTCCTGCCTTTGCTCTATTTCTATGAAGCTGTGATCGGCAGGGTTGCCCTGATGCAGGGCGATGGCTGGACGGGGAATCTGGGGCTGCGGGTACTCACCGCCAAGTTACTAACTCAAGCAACTTTGCCCTTATGGAACCCTTACATATTTGGCGGCATGCCCTTGCTGGCCGACCTTTCGGCTGGAGTGCTGTATCCGGCGAATTGGTTGTTTGTCTGGCTACCGACGGGGCTGGCACTGAACCTGGCGGTTATTACGACGTTTCACCTGGCCTTGATCGGCACTTACCTTTATGTGCGCTGCCTGGGTTGCGGGCGGCTGAGCGCATTAGTGAGCGGCAGTTGTTTTGCCTTCGGCGGATACATGGTGATGTCACTCGGTCAGTCGCAAAACATTGCGGCAGCGGCCTGGTTGCCGTGGGTTTTGCTGGCGGTTGAAAAGCTTTACCTGCAATTGTCTTGGCACTGGCTGGCGTTGGGCGCGAGTTTTGTTACCCTCCAATTTTTTGCCGGCATGCCGCAGCTTTCGTTTTATACCCTGCTAACTGCCGGGGCTTACTTTCTGTTTTGCCTCTTTGCCCGCAAACCAGTTGCGCCACGTTGGCAATTTGTGTTGAGCGTTGGTTTGCTGGCGCTTTGCGCGCTTTTGATGACTGCCATTCAGTTGTTACCGGCGCGCGAATTACAACAAGCTTCGGGACGGGCCGCCCTTGGTTACGAAGCGTTCGCCGAGTTTTCATTCCCTCTCAAACAAATTGGCGCGCTGGTGATTCCGTTTCTATACGGCGGCGCGACAATACCGCCCTACCATCAGCCGTATTCAGGCGAAGCTGGCATCTTTGTTACTTGCGGCTATGTTGGTTTGTTAGCGCTGATGCTGGCGTTTGTGGCCGTTAGTGACGCGCGCCGAGAGAAACTGGTTTGGTTTTGGTCAGCGGCAGCCTTGACGGCTTTGTTACTCGCCTTGGGCAGTTATCTGCCATTTCATTTGAATGAGTTACTTTTCAAGCTGCCGGTTTACGGGTTATTCCGCGCAGCTTACCGGCATCTATTCGAGTTTACGTTTGCGCTCGCAGTGCTGGCCGGGCTGGGCATGGATTGGCTGATGCGGCAGGACGCCTTGCAGCGCCGGGCGGCTTGGCTGAAATCTTGCGCGTTTACGGGACTGTTGGTTGCAATTGCTGTGGGCGCGAACAAGCCGGCCTGGGTCAGCCCTGAGGTACTGCTTCCGTGTGGTTGTTTGCTGGCGAGCGGCGGCGCGTTGGGGCTGTTGGTTTGGCGGCCCCACTGGCTTTCCCAAAGCTTGCTGTTGGCAGTGCTGGGCGCAGATTTGCTGGCTTACGGGCATGCGCTTGAATGGCGCGCTTACTCCGCGCAAATGCTGGTAGGGTTGGGCGATCCGCCCGCCGTGCAATTCATCAAACAGCGCGAGCCGGACTGGAACGCCTTTCGGATTCTGAGTTACTCAACTCAGCCCTTTGGTTCAAGTTACTCGGCGTTGAACTATCCGAATAACTCCATCGTGCGCGAGTTACAAAGCGTCAACGGCTACGACATGCTGCGGCTGGTGCGCCCGGCGGAAATGCTGGGCGCAATGACACCTGAAGGTGTAGTGGCGGATCTGCGCGCATTCGATCTAATTCATCAGGGTTTTAATCTCTTCAATGTCAAATACCTGATCTGCGAACGCGGCACGCCGCTGGCAAAGGGGCCATTAACCGGCGCGGATGATTTAATTTTTGACGGACTGCGGTTTCCGGCGGCTCCGCTCGACTTGCATTTGAGCAACGGCCTGCCGCGGGTCTTACTGGCTGGCGGCGCGCAAGCCGATGAATTGGTGTTGGTAACGGTGTTGTCGAATGCAGGGCAGCTCCGCGACAATGCGCAAGTCGCAAGGATTAAGCTACGTATGCAAGACGGGCGTCGCCTTGAGGTTGAGTTATTGGCGGGGCGCGACACGGCTGAATGGGCTTATGATCGCGCAGACGTTAAGGCTTCCATTCAACATCGGCGTGCGCCAGTAATCGAAAGCTGGCCTGATGAAGGGTTTGCCGGGCACCGGTATTTGACCCGCTTGCCCTTTGCACGCGGCGCGGTCGAATCGCTGGAAATTGAGTATGCGCAACAGACGGCTCAGTTAGTCATTTATCGCGCTGTCTTGCGCGACGCTTCCTCAGGTAACACATATGCGACGGAGCCGGAGCGTTGGCCGTCGTTGCGCTGGAAGAAATTGGCTGGATTCGGCGCGGTGGAAGTGTATGTGAACCTAGCCTGGTTGCCGCGCTCGTGGGTGGTGAATGCGGCGGTAGCTTTGCCGCCAGCAGAGATGTTACAGACCATCACGCAGGGACAATTTCCCAATCAGCAACCGTTCGATTCCACGCAAGTCGCGCTGGTTGAAACGGGGGAACGCGCGAGCGCACCATTGATGAGCGAGACACCGCTGTCCCGCCCAGAGTCACGGCCGCAAGCGCGGGCGTTGCGTGTTGCGCCGGGAGAGGCCGAATACGCGATCAATGTTCAGCGCCCGGGGATGTTAGTTTTGAGCGAGGTCTTTTATCCAGGCTGGGAAGCCGCGTTGGATGGCAAGCCTGTGCCGTTGCTGCGGGTGAATTATGCCTTGCGCGGCGTACCGCTGCCCGCCGGTGAACACCGCGTTCACTTGCGGTTTCAGCCGTCAAGCGTGCGGCTTGGCGCAGTTATTTCCGCCCTTGGCGTGTTACTGCTGCTGGCCTCATTCATTCCGATTCGTTATGTTCAGCGGTGGGGGAGTTGAGATGTTCTCAAAGCGATTCAAATGGAATTTGGAAACCAACCAACTCGCCCGGTTGATCGAAGCGAAACGCCGTGCGGGCGCGCCGATCTTGGATTTGACCGAAGCCAATCCGACGCGCGCGGGGCTGGCGTATCCGGCGGCGGAGATTCTCAGCGCGTTGGCGCAGAGCGGGGCAATGCGCTACGACCCGGCGCCGCGCGGGTTGTTGCCCGCGCGTGAGGCTGTCGCCGCGTATTACGCCGAGCGCGGGTTGCAGGCTGACCCGGATCATATCTGCCTGACGGCCAGCACGAGCGAGGCTTATGCCTACTTGTTTAAGTTACTTTGCGATCAGGGCGACGAGGTGTTGGCGCCGCAGCCGAGTTACCCGCTGTTTGATTTTCTGGCCGCGTTGGAAGGTGTTGCGTTACGCCCGTATGCGTTGGAGTATCAGCATCCGCGCGGCTGGCGCGTGGATTTCGCTTCATTGCGAAGCGCGTTGACGCCGCAGACGCGCGCCATCATTTTAGTTAATCCGAATAACCCGACCGGATCGTTCATCAAGGCAGACGAGGTGGCAGAGCTAAACCGGCTCTGCCAGCAACACGAGTTGGCGCTGATTGTGGACGAAGTATTCAGCGATTATGTGTTACAGCCGGATGTTAGTTTAGTTACTTCGCTGGTTGAGAATAAAGCTGTTTTGACGTTTGTGTTAAGCGGCTTTTCCAAAATCCTCGCGCTGCCGCAGATGAAGCTGGGTTGGATCGTGGCGAATGGGTCGCGCGCGTTGTTGACAGAAGCGGAAGAGCGGCTGGAGTTGATCGCCGACACTTTCTTGTCGGTCGGCGCGCCGGTGCAACACGCGGCGGCGGATTGGTTGAAGCTGCGCGGGGAATTGCAAACGCAGATCAGCGCGCGCACGCGGGCCAACTTGGCATGGCTGGCCACACAAGTCGCAGGCTCGCCGTGCCGGTTGTTGCGCGTCGAAGGTGGCTGGTATGCGACGCTGGAAGTGCCGCGCCATAGCTCGGAAGAAGAGTTGGTTTTGCGTTTGCTGGCGGAGGATGACGTCTTGGTTCATCCCGGCTACTTTTTTGATTTTCCGCGCGAGGGGTATTTGGTGCTCAGCCTGCTCGCGCCGCCAGCGGTGTTTCAGGCGGCGGCGCGGCGTGTATTGGCGCGGGTCAATGCTGATTAGGGCCAGTTAGGGCTTGCGCGGCGTAGGTTTGGGTTTGGCAGTCTCTTCGGTTTTGGCGGGCGCGGGTGCTTTCTCAGGTTTCTGCGCCTGATCCACAAGCCGGTCAATGGTTTTTTGCATTTCCAGCATGCGTTGTTGCATCTCCACGTTCTGTTGCGCCAGCGAAAGTTGCTGGCGCTGAATTTCAAGCAGCAGTTCGTTACTGTAATTCCGCGCGTTGCCTGTATTGAGCGTTTGGTTTTGTTGGTTGCGTTCGACAAAATCCACGCGCTGTTGCAATTGATCCACGCGGCGTTCCAGCGTCATCAGGCGGAACGTCGGGTCTTGTTGCGGGGCGGCGCTGGTGGCGGCGATGACGATTAACACGAGGCCGCAAAGCCAGGCAAAGCGCTTGATAGTTTGGTTGGTCATTTTGGATTGCTCCTGATAGAAAGTTGGTGCGGGGCATTGTCCGCTGGAACGCCAGGCACTGGCAATCAACGCCGCCGGTTTTTCCTGAAACCGGCCTTTTCTGGCGAGTGTCCTACTACGCAGGAAGCATCATCACGATTCACGAAGGAGAATGAGTGGAAGACCGAGGAGTGTGGCGCGCGTGGCTGGCCGCACTGATAATTTTGATTTCGTGTGTAGCCGTGTTGGCGCAAGGCCCAGCCCATCTGCGCGGGCAGATCGTGGATGAGCAAGGCAGTGTCATTCCCGGCGCGCGCGTTTCGCTGCTGGCCCCAAACGGCAAACCAAACGGCAATGAGGATGGCAGGGAATTCACGGCCGTCGCCAATGCCAATGGCGAATTTACGTTCGACAACCTTGTGCCCGGGCTTTATTCGCTGACGGTCGAAGCGCCGGACTTTCAACCGTACAGCCAAACGAAACTGCGCATCGCCCTCGACAATCCCCAACTCAAACTCGCGCTGGCCGTCGCCGCCGTCAATATCGAAACCGAAATCAAAGCCGATGAAAACGGCGTGTCGGTCGAGCCGGATCAGAACATGAACGCGACCGTGTTGGGCGAAGAGTTCATCGAGACGCTGCCCGATAACCAAGAAGACTTGCGCGAATACCTGTTGATGTTGGCCGGTCCGGCGGCGGGCGCGCAGGGCGGCGGGCAGTTTTACATCAACGGCTTTCGCGGCGGCAGCCTGCCCCCGAAAGAAGCCATCCTGCAAATTCGCATCAACCAACATCCCTTTGCCGCCGAATACGAACGCCCCGGCGCGGGCCGCGTCGAGATCATCACCAAACCCGGCAACAACCAATGGCACGGCGGCGGCGGCGTCAGCTTTCGCAATGCGGCGCTCGATGCGCGCAACGCCTTTGCCGAGGTCAAACCCGAACTCGATCAGCGGCGCTATTCGTTCAACCTGAGCGGGCCGCTGATTCGCAAACGGCTCTCGTTTTTCGCCAACGCCGAGCAGCGCCGCTTGGCGGGCAGTGGTGTCGTGCGCGCTGAAATTTTGAGTGGCCCATTCATCGCCAACGTGCCGACGCCCAATGAGAGCCGCAGCTTCAGCGTGCGCGCCGATTATCTGCTGAGCAAAAACAACACCTTCAATCTGGTTTACTCGCGGTCGTGGGGCAAGACGGTCAACCGCGAATTTGCCGCGCGCGCCGCCAGCGGCGGCGTCAGCAATTACACGCTGCCCGAACGCGCGTCGAGTTCGGATGAGTTGAATCATTCGTTGCAACTGGGCGAGGTCTGGCTGATCAACACCAAACTGATTCACGAGTCGCGGCTGCGGCTGCAATACGATCAACGCCGCGCGCGCGCCAATACGACGGGCTATGCGGTCCACGTGCTGGACGCGTTTTATGGCGGCGGCGCGGCCTGCTGCCCGCGCAACACGCGCGCCTTCAATGCCGAGTGGCAGGATTATTTAACCTACAACTTGAAACGCCACACGGTGCGCGGCGTGGTGCAGGCCGATTACAACAGCCAGCGCGATTTCAGCGCCAGCAATTTCAACGGCACTTACACCTTCTCCAGTCTGGATCAGTATCGCCGCGCGCTGACCGACCCCAGCGTGACCGCGACGCAGTTCACGCGCAATCTGGGCGATCCGTATTTGCGCTACGACATTTTCCAAGGCTCGTGGTTTGCGCAGGATGACTTTCGCGTGAGCCAGCGGCTGACGCTCTCGTTTGGGCTGCGGCACGAATTCCAAACGCGCTTGCAGGACAAGCTGAATTTCGCGCCGCGTCTGGGCGTGGCCTGGGCGCCGTTCAAAGACCGCAAGACGACGTTGCGCGCGGGCGGCGGCATTTATTACACGCGGCTGACGGGCAGCGTGTTTAGCAACACGCTGCGTTACAACGGCCAGAATCAACGCAGTCTGGTCATTCGCAATCCGCTCTTTCCCGATCCGTTCGCGGGCGGTACGCCTGTCATTACGCAAAGCAATTCGGTGCGCTGGGTGCTCGCGCCCGCTTTGCAAGCGCCTTACCTCATCAACTTCACGGCCAGTGTCGAACGGCAGATCACGCGCGGGCTAGTGACTTCGCTGACTTACAACTTTGCGCGCGGACTGCACCAGTTCCGCGTGCGCAATATCAATGCGCCGCGCACCAGCGCGAATGATCGGCCCGACCCGGCGCAGGGTAATCTGTTTCAGATCGAATCGTCGGCCTCGTCGCTGCACAACGGTTTGCAGTTTCGTGTGGATCGCCGTTTGGGCGGCAACTTCACGGCCTTCAGCAGCTATTCACTTTCCTGGACGGGCAGCGATGCCGATGGGCCGGTGTCATTTCCGGCCAACAGCTATGACACGCGCGCCGAATGGGGGCGCGCGGCGAGCGACCGGCGGCATTACTTGGTGTTTGGCGGCAACTGGCGTTTGCCCTGGAATTGGCGCGCCTCGCCGTCCGTGACGCTCTTTTCGGGGTTGCCGTTCAATGTGACGACGGGCCGCGACGAAAACAACGACGCGCGGCTGGTAGATCGTTTGCCCGGCGTCGGGCGCAATGCCGATGTGCCCGCCAGCGTATACGCCACCTTGCCCGACGCGCTGGCTACGCGCTGCATTGTGGATTGCAAGACGGGCGGCAAACAGCTCAACCTGCGCGACTTTTTGACCGGCAGCTTCCCGCAAGGCATCCGCGCCGCAGGGCCGGGCTATTTCGCCACTAATTTCAGCATCAACAAAACCATCGGTTTTGGCCAGCGAGAAGCGGCGTCGAAAGGCAGCGCCAAAAGTCCTGGCATCAATCGAAACGCTGAATTGAAAAGCAGCGGCGTCAATCAAGGCGGCCTGCCCAAAGGCGCTGGCAAAGCTACGGGCAAAGCGGGCGGCAAGGCTGGCAATGTCGAAGGCGCGCGCTTCAACCTGACGCTGGGCGCGCAAATCACCAATCTGTTCAATCACGTCAATTTCGGCCAGTACAGCGGCGTGCTGACTTCGCCCTTCTTTGGCCGCGCGAATAGTGCGAGCACGGCGCGGCAGTTTGAATTCAATCTGCGCTTCAGCTTTTGAAGGCAACAGCGCGCCGCTTGTTTCAATATCCTTCCGGCGTAATAATTCGCCTATGCCGCTGCAAGAAAAATATCTCAATCCTTTCACCGACTTCGGTTTCAAGAAGCTGTTTGGCAGCGAGCCGAACAAAGACCTGTTGATTGACTTCCTCAACCAACTGCTGCCGCCCGAACACCAGATACAAGAACTGACCTATGCGCGCAACGAATTGCTGGGCGACACGCGCTTGGATCGCGGCGCGGTCTTCGACATCTATTGCGTCAGTCCCAGCGGCGAACATTTCATCGTCGAAATGCAAAAGGCCAAGCAGCTTTATTTCAAAGACCGCAGCCTCTTTTATGCGACGTGGCCGATCCGTGAACAGGGGCCGCGCGGCGGCGATCCTTGGGATTTCAAGCTGGCGGCGGTTTACTTGATCGGCATCCTCGATTTCGTTTTTGCCGAAGACAAAGACGGCACCGAGGTCTGTCATCGCGTGCAGTTGAAGGACCAAGCCAACCGCGTCTTTTACGACAAGCTGCTGCTCATCTACCTGGAAATGCCGAAGTTCACGAAGACGGAAGACGAGTTGGAGACGCTCTTCGACAAATGGCTTTTCGTGCTCAAGCATCTACCCAGGCTGACGGAACGCCCGGCGAAATTGCAGGAGCGCATCTTCGCCAAACTGCTGGACGCGGCGGAGGTCGGCAAGTTCGACCGCGAAGAACTGCTGGCTTACGAAAACAGCCTGAAGCATTACCGCGATTCAAAGAACGTGATTGACACGGCGTTTATGGATGGCGAGCGGAAAAAGGTCATTGAAGTGGCGCTACAAGCCTTAAAGGAAAACTTGCCACCAGCTCTTATCGCCAGACTCACCGGCCTGAGCGAAGCAGAAATTGAAGCCTTGCGCGAGTAATTACCTTACTAAGAATGAACTGGAAATAACCCTGCCAAACCACGCGGGACACGGGGCACACGGGGAGAAATCAAGTCGCTTGCAAGATTGGCACGATGATTCCGACAGCTCATTCGCAATGCTCAATTCGCCATTCTCAACTCCTTGCAGGAAGCGCCCTCCCAACAGCTTGCCCCTGCAAAATAATTCAGAATTGGGAATTGATAATGGCGAACGCCCGCGGTCCCAAGTGTCCCCAGCTTTGTTGATCTGATTTAGCCGATGATGCCTGGCGCGAT
>JANOWX010000259.1:0-2260 GCA_031418175.1 Acidobacteriota bacterium
CAGCGCGTGGCGGCTTTGAACCGCTGCGGAGCTTTCATCCCGGCGTACTGCCCAGTGACGCGCTCGGCGCCTTGCGGACGGGCGATGCCGATGGCGACGGACGGCGCGATCTGTTCTTCCTGGGCACGGAGTCGCGCTTTACCTCGAGCTACGGCTTGGGTGTGCTGAGCGCCGATGGCACGGGAGGTTTTGTGGCGGCGCGCATTTTCGAGGTACCAGGCACGAGCGGTCTGTCCAGCGGTGATCTCAACGGCGACGGCAACGTGGATGTCGGCGCGTTGCGAACCGGCTTTTCCAGCATCGAACTGGTCGTGACCTTTGGCGATGGTCGGGGCGGCTTTGGCGCACCAGTCAGCTATTCACTCAATGCCAGCGCGCGCGTCACGGCGATGCGCGATTTAAACGGCGACGGCCTGCCGGACATTGCCGTGCTCAACGCTGAGAGTGGCGGCCTGACCATTCTATTCAACGACGGCAAAGGCCAATTCCCGCGCCGCAACGAACTGCCGGGCAACGGGGCCGCCAACACCTTCGGCGTGGCGGATTTCAATCGCGACGGCCAAGCTGATCTGTTGGTGAAAGGCCGCGCGGGGCTGACGCTGTTGACCGGCAACGGCAACGGCACGTTCACCGAAGCGGCCAGCAGTCTGGCAGCCAACTTCAGCGCGCCCTACTTCACCACCGGCGATTTCAACGGCGACGGGAACGCGGATGCCGTGGTCTTTGACATAGGCGTGAATTGCCGCGAGAACGACGCGTCACCCGTGCTGCTCTACGGCAATGGCCGGGGCGGTTTCGGCGCGCCGCAACCTGTCGCACCCACGCTCCGGCCCGAATACCTGACGCCCCTGTCACCCTCCGATCTGAATGGCGATGGCCGGACGGATTTGGTCTTGAGCAACGTGCCTTGCTCTGCGCCGATGCTCGAACGCGGGACGTATGCGCTGCTGGCTGCGCCGCAGGGCGGCTTCGGCGTACCGCTGAAATTGAGCGCGCTCACGGGCCGGCACGCAGTGGGCGACCTCAACGGCGATGCCATCCCAGACGTGCTATACGGAGATGGTGGCGTGACACAACTCGGAAGCGGCGACGGAACGTTTGCCGAAGCGCCGCAATCGCAGCGCCTGCCCGCCAGCAATTCTTTGGCGCTCGCTGACCTGAACCGGGACGGCACGCTCGATGTGCTCTCCATCCCGAATCAGTTGACGGTCAGCCTCAACCGCAGCCAGTGTCTGCCGCCTAACGGACTGGTGCAGGTTTCGGCGGCCAGCTATGCGCGACATCGCGCCGCCAGCGAATCCATCGCGGCGCTCTTTGGCGCGGGCTTGGCAAATCGCGCGCTGGCGGCGGACGCGTTGCCATTGCCAACCACGCTGGGCGGCGTCAGCGTCCGATTCAAAGACAGCGCGGGCATCGAACGCGCGGCCCCGCTCTTTTTTGTTTCGCCCACCCAGATCAATCACCTGATTCCAGCGGGCACGGCGCCCGGCGTCGCGCTGTTGACCGTGCAGAATGGCGCGCAAACCGTCGCCAGCGGCACGACACTGATCGAACCCGTCGCGCCCAGCCTGTTCACCGCTGACACCAGCGGCACCGGCCTGCCCGCCGCCGTCATCCTGCGCGTGAAGGCGGACGGCACGCAAGTTTATGAAGCCATCGCCCAGTTCAATGCCGCGCAAAGACGCTTCATTCCCCTGCCAATCGAAGTCGGCAACCCGGCGGAACAAGTCATCCTGCTGCTCTTCGGCACGGGCTGGCGCGGGGCGGGCGCGAGCGTGGCGGTCAGACTGGGCGGCGAGGCCGTGCCCGTGCTTTTTGCGGGCACACAAGGCGGGCTGGTGGGCTTGGATCAACTCAATCTACGGCTGCCGCCGAGTTTACAAGGGCGCGGCGCGTCTGAGATAGTGCTGACCACGCAAGGCCAGACGGCTAATCCGGTCAACATCGTCATCAAGTGATGGGCGAATCAGGTCATGTCCCAAGCAAGTCACCACGAAGAAGAACAACTCGGCAAACTCTACGACAGTCAGGCGGCCCGCCGGCTCTTGCGCTATCTCACCCCTTACAAACGGCTGGTTGTCATCGCGCTCGCGTTGACCATCGTGCTCAATCTGGTGCGGCAGGTGGGGCCGCTGCTCGTCAAGTGGGCGCTCGACGATTACATCAAACCGGCGGGCGAGGGGCGGTTGCAGGCGCAGACAGCCTTCGATGGCGTGATGTGGCTGTCGCTGCGCCTCACCACCCCCGCCGTGCGCGCCAG
>JANOWX010000260.1:0-11591 GCA_031418175.1 Acidobacteriota bacterium
GATTGGGGAATGCGAGTCGCGCGACTCTTCAATTCCGCAATCCGCATCCCGCAATCCGCAATTCGATGAGTGGTGGAGCGGCGTGCGGGAAGCAATGGGCGTGGAGGTGGACGCGCCGGAGTTTGCGTATCGGTTGCCGGAGATTGCGGCGGTGGCTGTGCCGTGCGGTGGTGATTCGTGGGCGACCATGAGCAACATGAACGCGCTAGGTTCGAGAAGTCGTCATACCGCTGTGTGGACTGGTAGTGAAATGATCGTCTGGGGCGGTACAGATGGTGCCAACTTTGAGGACAACATTGGCGGACGATACAACCCCGCGACTGACTCTTGGCTGGCGACTAGCACAACTGACGCGCCTAGTGGCCGGGGAACTCATACCTCAGTGTGGACAGGCAGTGAAATGATCATCTGGGGCGGAGATCGTAATGGAGTCTTTACAGCCACTGGCGGGCGCTATAATCCAGTAACCAATACGTGGATAGCCACCAGCACAGATGGTGCTCCCAGTCAGAGAAATTCGCACACAGCCGTGTGGACAGGCAGTGAAATGATTGTCTGGGGAGGCTCTCCTAACGGTTTCAATCCGCTTGATAGTGGGAGGCGATACAATCCAACGACGAATACTTGGGCGGGAGTCAATACAACCAACGCGCCCAGCGCGCGATATTTTCACACGGCTGTTTGGACGGGCAACGAAATGATCGTGTGGGGCGGATATACCAGTCCTCCGTCTTTCACTGTGCTTAACACTGGCGGTAAGTACAACCCAGCGACCGACACTTGGACAGCTACAAGCATGAATAACGCGCCAAGCCCCCGAGTTGCGAATTCAGTATGGACGGGCAATGAAATGATAGTTTGGGGAGGTGGACGTGATAGCGGCAGTGTGGTCAACACTGGCGGACGTTACAATCCCGTAATCAACTCCTGGACAGCAACTGCTACAACCAATGCTCCCAGCGCCCGACAAGGGAACACGGCAGTGTGGACGGGTAATGAGATGATTATCTGTGGTGGTTTTGCGAGTGGAGTTGGCCTCGGCTTCTTCAATACTGGCGGGCGGTACAATCCAGCGACTGACACTTGGACAACTACCACTACATCGTTTGCGCCTAGCGCGCGAGACAATCACACGGCGGTGTGGACGGGTAGTGAGATGATTGTCTGGAGGGGTGATTTTAACTTATCCACTAACTCAGGCGGACGCTACTCGCTTAACGTGCTCACCATCTCCCCTGCCACCCAATCCTTCACCGCCACCGGCGGCCCCGGCAGCGTCACCGTCACCGCGCAAGGCGGCTGCACCTGGACGGCGACAAGCAACGCCGGCTTCATCACCATCACCTCCGGCAGCAGCGGCGCGGGCAACGGCGCGGTCAACTTCTCCGTCGCGCCCAACACCAGCCAGAACGCGCGGACAGGCACGCTCAGCGTCGGCGGCCAGAGCTTCACCGTCACGCAATCGGGCGAAAACCCGCTGCCTGCGCTCAGCGGCTTGAATCCCGCGACGGCCGGCGGCGGCGGCCCCGCGTTCACGCTCAGCGTCACGGGCACGGGCTTCGCGGGCGGCGCGACGGTGCGGTGGAACGGCAATAACCGCCAGACGACCGTTGTCGGCGCGACCCAACTGACCGCGCAGATTCCCGCGAGCGATTTGCTGACGCTCGGCCCGGCGGCGGTCACGGTCTTCAACCCCGCGCCCGGCGGCGGGACTTCCACCGCGCAGAGCTTCAACGTGACCGCCACCGTCAGCAGCATCTCGGCGGCCAGCTTCAGCGGGGCGGAACTGGCGGCGGATTCGATTGTCGCCGCGTTCGGCAGCGAATTGGCGACGCAAACGCTGGCCGCGCCGGTCACGCCCTTGCCGACGACGCTGGCCGGGACGACCGTGCGGGTACGCGACAGCGCGGGCGTCGAACGGCCCGCCCCGCTCTTTTTCGTCGCGGCTGGGCAAGTCAACTACCTGCTGCCGGCGGGGACGGCGGCGGGCGCGGCGACGGTGACGATTACCAGCGGCAGCGGCAAACTCTCGCTCGGCACGGTGCGCATCGCGGCGGTCGCACCGGGGCTGTTCGCGGCCAACGCCAATGGGCAAGGCGTCCCGGCGGCGGTGGCCTTGCGCGTGCGGGGCGAGGTGCAAAGCTTCGAGCCGGTCGCGCGGTTTGATGGGGCGGCGGGACGGTATGTGACTGCGCCAATTGATCTGGGGCCGGAGGGCGAGCAAGTCATCCTGCTGCTCTTCGGCACGGGCATTCGCGGGCGCAGCGCGTTGGCGGCGGTGACTTGCACGATTGGCGTCGTCGGCGTGCCGGTCGGGTTTGCCGAGGCGCAGGGCGATTTGGTGGGACTCGATCAAATCAACGTCGGGCCGTTGCCGCGCTCGCTGGCGGGACAGGGCGAGGTGGATTTGGTGTTGACGGTGGATGGCAAAGCGGCAAACACTGTGCGCATCAACATCAAGTGAACATTCTCGGTAGTGGTAAAAAAGTGATGCTGAGTTTTGCAGCCGCGTAGCGGCGACCTGACTTTAGCCGTGGGTTTCAACCCACGGAGAGGCGCGGCACGCCCCCCAGTCGCGTCAGCGACGTTTGAAACGCACGCTTGCACGGGCGACCTCTCAAGCGTCGCTGACGCGACGCGGGATGCGACACGCGCCCCACCGTGGGTTGAAACCCACGGCTAAAGTCAGGCTGTCGCTACGCGACACAAAGAACCAGCCTCACTTTTTTACCATCACCTCATTTTCTTTGGGAGGTAGTGATGGAACAGACCTTGTCCTTTGGCAGCGTACTGGAAGCGGCGGATGCACTCTCGTTGGAAGAGAAAGAAACGTTGATCGAAATTCTGCGGCGGCGTATAGCGGAACGCCGGCGGCAAAGCCTGCTTGAAGACATACGCGAGGCCGAGCGCGACTTCGCCGCCGGTAACTGTGAGGTTGCCAGCGTGGATGAGATTATGCAGGAGTTGCTCACGTGAAGCGGAAGCTACTCAAATCGGCGCCCTTCTTGCGCGCGGCCAAACGCTTGCTCAAGAAAAGCCCCTCTGCCGCGCAGGATTTACAAACCGCGCTTACCGCGCTGGCCGAAGACGCTTTTCACCCGACGCTTAAAACGCACAAACTGAAAGGCGAGATGGCGGGTCGCTGGGCGTGTAGCGCTGGTTATGATCTGCGCATTATTTTTAAGTTCGTTGAGCACGCAGGTGAAGAAGCCATCTTGCTGCAATCCGCTGGCACGCACGATGAAGTGTACTAACTGGCCGGACTTGATCAAATCAACGTCGGGCCGTTGCCGCGTGGGTTGGCGGGGCGCGGCGAAGTGGATTTGGTGTTGACGGTGGATGGCAAAGCGGCAAACACTGTGCGGGTCAATCTCAAGTAACCGCAGCATCTGCATCAATCGGAAGGCGCTGAAAACCGGCTTGCCGCGGTTGTTGCCTTAACACTGTAGGAGGAAATTGCCTTGATGCCTGATAGATTCGGCAAACTCGTTGTCGTCTTGCTCGCGCTGGCCTTCACGTTTCACCACGCCGCCAGCGGACAGGAAACTCAAGACAAAAAACCGCTCGACCCCGCCGCCTGGGGCAAGAATCACGCGGGCCAGGCGGTGCCTGAATTCCTGCACGGCGACGAATGCCTGTTTTGCCATCGCAATACCATCGGCGCGACGTGGCAAAAAAATGCCCACGGCGTGACGGTGCGGCAGCGCGAGGATGCGGCGGAGTTGCTGCCGCTCATCAAATCCAACCCGGCGGTCGCCGCGCTCGACAAAGAGATCGAATACTTCCTCGGCAGCCGCCATTTCGTGCGTTTGCTCAAAAAAGACGGCTACGGCAAGTTTGCGTTGCTGAATGCGCAGGCGGTGCTGGGGGCTGAGAAGAAACTTGCTGAATGGCGCAATGCCGAGAAACCTGTTTGGGAAAAAGAAAAGTTTGCCAACAGTTGTGCCGGTTGCCACACGACCGGAATTGACGCGAAGACGCGCGCGTTTGCGGCGTTTGGGCTGGATTGCTATGCCTGCCACGGCAACGTTTCGCTGGATCACACGAACGACACGTCGCTGATGCTGTTGTCCAAAAAGAACCGCACCGGCAAAGAGATCGTCACTTCGCTTTGTGCGCAATGCCATCTGCGCGGCGACGGGGGCGCGGCCAAATCGAAATCCACCGGCTTGCCTTATCCAAACAATTTCATCGCGGGCGACAACCTGTTTCAGGATTTCGCGGTGGATTGGAAACGCGCCGATAATGCGAAGTTGAACCCGGGCGACCGGCACGTCTGGCGCAATGTGCGTGAGGTGGCCGTGAATGACGAGAGCACGACCTGCCTGAATTGCCATCAGGTACACGCCGCCGACCCCGCCGCAGCGACGCAAAAACACCGCCGCTTGCCGCGTGCGCCGATCTGCTTCGATTGCCACAGCCAGGAGGAAGGGCAGTTCAAACAGGTGCGGAAGTACGAAGTCAAAAGCGCGCTGTGCGAATACTGAGGGCGCGCTTCACGCGGCGGTCAGTGTGGGCCGCACGCGTGCGCGGTAGGCAAGGCACTCGGCCAGCACGCGCCGGTACTCGTCCACTTCGACATCGCGCTCGCAGCACAGGATGAAGAGCGTGCCATCGTCCTTGAAATTGCCGTCCCATTCGATCACCTGTTCAGCCGTCCAATCGGCGCGGTATGTTTGCAGCTTGGTGTCGTCCACGCGGTCGAAATAGGCGCGCAGATTGACGCCCGTCTCATCCAACGCTTCGGTTTTTGGTTCTTGTTCGAAATTCCAGATTGGTTGTTCCATGGCCGTATCTTAACGCGAACCCGCACCGCCTGTGAAATGCCAGCGTGCGGCTGCCATTTATCTAATTGGTAAAGTCGAGTTTGAAAAAGGGGTGAGCTTGAGCAAAGCCGCGATAAAAAAGTCGCGCAGATGCTTCAACGCCCGGATAGTCTGTCTAAGTGGGACATTGTTATTGATCACAAAATGGCGGTGCAGTATTTGTTTCTACTTCCCTTAATGGTGAGCGCGACCGGCCTGCCCGCGCCGCGCTGCTGCTGCCTGAGACGGCATGCCCTGGCTACCATTGCCCCAGTTACGATTTCAGCGACGTTGCTTCCCAAGGTTGCATCCGCGCTTGGCCGCGCAAGGTTGAGTGCGCGTGGAAAATTCCCGGGCTTGTCTGAGGGTGGTGAAACTTTTATCCGGGTGCCACTTCAACAATTCGGTATTTTGCGGTATCCTCCCGCCCGGCAGTTATTTAATGTGACGTTCGCCGATTGATTTTCCGTGGCGCATATCGAATATGATCTGCGTTGGCCTGATCCGCGTTGACATCCAACCAAGAACAGACAGCACACGCCGAAACGTTGAAGCAATCCAGTCACGGTAGCCTGAGCGCACTGAACAAAACGCTCAGATCAAAGCTTTGTTTGAAGGGGAGAGAGGCTGACGGTAATCCCATCGCATGCAAGTGCTAACCCGGCCAGTCTCACAGACCAAATTCAATGAACCTACGCTCGATCTTCAGTCTCTTTTCCAGCGATCTGGCGATTGACCTGGGCACGGCAAATACGTTGGTGTTTGCGCGTGGCCGCGGCATCGTCGTCTCCGAACCCTCCATCGTCGCGATTAACAAAGTCACGCACAAAGTCGAAGCCGTCGGCAAAGAGGCCAAAGAGATGCTGGGCCGCACGCCCGGCAATATCGTCGCCATTCGTCCGATGAAAGACGGCGTGATCGCCGACTTTGAAGTCACCGAAAAGATGTTGCAGTACTTCATCCGCAAGGCCCACAACGGCAAGACCTGGGTGAGTCCGCGCATCGTCATCGGCATCCCGTCGGAGATCACACAGGTCGAACGGCGCGCGGTCGAGGATTCGGCCTATCGCGCCAAGGCTTCGGAAGTCTATCTCGTCGAAGAGGCGATGGCCGCGGCCATTGGCGCGGGGCTGCCGATCACCGAACCGCACGGCAATATGATCGTGGACATCGGCGGCGGCACCACCGACATCGCGGTGATTTCGCTGTCGGGTATCGTCTATTCCAAGTCCGTGCGCGTGGCCGGCAACGAGATGGACGAATCAATCACGCAATACATCAAGCGTAAATACAACCTGCTGATCGGCGAACGCACCGCCGAACAGATCAAGATGGAAGTCGGCTCGGCTGATCCGGTTGACATCCCCTTGAGCATGGAAATCAAGGGGCGCAACTTGATCGAAGGTATTCCAAAAACCATCGTCGTGACCGATGAAGAAATTCGCGAAGCCCTTGCTGATTCGGTGGCGACGATCATCAACGCGGTGCGCGTGGCGCTGGAACGCACCCCGCCGGAACTTTCGGCTGACATCGTGGATCGCGGCATCGTGCTGACGGGCGGCGGTTCATTGCTCAAAAAGCTCGATCACCGCTTGAGCCGCGAGACCGGTTTGCCCGTTTCGCAGTCCGAAGACCCGCTCTCTTCGGTGGTGCTCGGCGCGGGCACGATGCTTTCGGATTTTGAACTCTTGCGCCGCGTGCGCTGGGACGGCGCGACCTTGCCGTCATAAGCAGTCGTCAGTAGTCAGTTGTCGGTAGGCGGTTTTAGCCGTTTCCGACTACTGGCTACCGGCTACCGATTACCGGCTACCGATAGTGCTTTTCGTAAACAAGATAAAGCAGGATGCGACAAAGACGCTGGCGGCCATGCTGGCGCTGCATTTGATCGCGGTTTCGTTTAATCGAACTCCCAGCACAGCCAGCCGCCCGGAATTGTATGTGGGGCAAGTCATAGTCAGTACGATCTTGTATCCCTTTCAATTTTTCCTGGCGAATGGCTTGGGTTCGTTTCGCAAGATCGGGAATCACTACTTCGCGCTGCGAGACGCGCGCGCTGAGAACGAGCAGTTGAGAGCGCAACTGACCGAACTCAATCGGAAGCTCCTTGAAAGCGAAGACAAGGCCAAGATCGCCGATCAACTCAACACCTTCGTCAAATGGCGTTCAGGGTTGAACTATCCCGCGCTCGATGCGCGCGTGATCGGGCGCGACATCACGCAATGGTTCAATTCTGTCGTGATTGATCAAGGCACCTTGGCGGGCGTACAAAAAGATATGCCGGTGGTGACGCCCGAAGGTTTGGTCGGGCGCGTGATCTTCGCCTCGCCGTTGGTGTCGCGTGTGTTGTTGCTGACTGATGAACGGCACGGCGCGGGGGCGATCATTGGCCAATTGCTCAATTCGCGCTTGATTGGCGTGATCAAGGGCAAAAACAACGCACTTTGTGAAATGCGCTTTGTGGCGGCGGCCGACAAGGTGGCGGCGGGCGAAGTCGTTATCACTTCCGGGCAGGACGGCCTTTACCCGCGCGGCTTGCCGCTGGGCCGGGTGCGGTTGACGCCGGGCGCTGCGGGAGTGCCGCAGACGCTCGAAATCGAACCGGCCGCGCCGCTGAATAAATTGGACATCGTCGCGGTCTTGCAAGTGCCGAAGGATCAGATTCGCGCCAAAGTGGACGAACTGGTTCAACAAGAGACCGCGAAACAACAACAGGAAAAGCCGCCAGGGCGCAGGCGCGGTGACGCGCAACCCTGAAGCAGTATGACCTCAACCCGCAGACCTTTGCCGCCCGCAACGTGGCAAAGGACACACAGCAAAAACTGGTCTGAAGTCTAAGGTCTGAAGTCTGAGTCTGAAGTCTGGGGTCTGGAGTCTGAGGTCTGAAAGTAGACGCGCTTGGAGAAAAACGCATTAGGTTCGACACGGAATCTCAAGATTGGCGCCAGCCTGCTGATAGCCGCGTTCCTGCAAGTTACCCTTGCCCAATACATCAATCCGGGGCTGCGTCACATAGATTGGCTCCTGTTGGTGGTGGTTTATATCGGCTTGCAACAACGCGAACATCTGGTGACGTTGTTGACGGCCACGCTGGCGGGAGTAATCAAGGATTTCAATACGGGCGGGCGCGTCATCGCCATCAGCGGCCTCGCTTACCTGTTAGCCGGTTATCTCGCCGATCGCATCTCCTCCGTGATTGTGTTGGACAATCTGCCCGTCCGTATCGGTACGGTCGCGGCGGCCAGCCTCATCAATGTCGTTGTGCAACTGGCCGGCTATCAAATCCTGCGCTTTCCGTTAGCAGAGTTGACCGGCCAAGAGAGCATCCTGGCCCCCTTGGTGTTGGGTTTGATCGGCAATTTGCTGGCGGCGATTCCGTTTTTCGTGCTGCTTGATAATGTGTTTCAAACCACCACGCGCCTGGGCGCACGGCGCACCGAAGCGATGCGCGGGATGCGGCGGCGGCGGCGGTTTATCAGCAAGAAGATCAAGATATAAGATATAGACCGTGTCAGTGTCAGTAGCCCGACCGTGAGGGAGGGCTTGATTATGATGCCAGCCCTTCCTGACGGTCGAGCTACTGACACAGTGTTAGTTGGGTGAAAGTATGACCCCAATCAAACAGCCGGATTTAGTGGTAAAAGAGCGCGGCTTCGATTCGCTCGATGATCTGCGGCGCGCCGCGACGCTGCTGCAGCTTGTTATTTATCTGGCGATTGTCATCATTGCGGCCCTGATCGGCCGCTTGTGGTGGTTGCAGGTGATGAATGGCGAAGCCTTTGCCGAGCGCGCCGATCAGAACCGCATTCGCGTGCTGCCGATTCCAGCGCGGCGCGGCGTGATTTACGACCGCCACGGGCGTGTGCTCGTGACCAGCCAACCGGCTTACAACATTCTGTTGAGCAAGAAAGACATCGGCAACCGCTACGAAGAGTTCACCAACCTCTTGGTCGAACAGTTGGGCGTTGAGCGCGAATGGCTGGCGCGCCGCTTCAACGAAGCCAGGTTCGAACCCAAATACGAATCCATCGTCGTCAAGGAACAGGCGACGCCCGCCGATGTCGCCTGGGTTGAAGCGCACGAATTCGACTATCCGATGATCCGCGCCGAAGAAGCGCCGCAGCGGTTGTATCTGTTCAACGAAATGGCCGCGCACGCGCTCGGGTATGTGGGCGAGGTCAGCAAGGCGCAACTCAACAACCCCGAAAGCCAATACCACAAAGACAAAGGCTTCAAGCTCGGCGACATTGTCGGCAAGTCGGGCATTGAATTCACGCATAACGACATTTTGATGGGCCAGGACGGCGAGCGCCGCGTGCTGGTGGATAGCCGCGGCCGCATCGTGCAGGAGATTGACCGCACCAATCCGATTCAAGGACGCGATCTTTACAGCACGCTCGATCTCGACATCCAGCAAGTGGCCGAGGAGCAAACCTCCACCATGCCCGCCGGACGCGGCGCGATTGTCGTGACCGATCCGAACAACGGCGAATTGCTGGCACTGGTCAGCCATCCGGCCTACGACCCGAACACTTTTTCGTTGCGCGCCAAGACGCCGGACGGGAAAAAAGAGATTCGGGATTTGTATGATGACCCCGATCAGCCGCTCTTCAACCGTGTGGTGCAAGGCGAGTACCCGCCTGGCTCCACCTGGAAGCTTTTTACGACCATCGCCGCGTTGAATGAAGGCGTCATTACGCCGACCGATTCAAAGATTCAGGACGGCAGCATTCAACTCGGCACTTACTTCATGACCTCGCTCTCGCATATGGGTTATCCCGAAATCGTTCCCGCCATCAGGGAATCGGCGGATGGTTATTTTTATCGGCTGGGCTTGAAGATGGGCGCCGAGCGGTTTGAGAAATGGGTCAACATTTTTAAGTTCGGCCAAAAGACCGGCGTTGATTTGCCGCAAGAACGCGCCGGCACGCCGCCCACGCGCCCGACTAAAATCGCCTATGCGCGCGGTCTGGTGAAGGGCGCCATCCGCAAGCGTTGTGCGGCGCAAGGACTGGAGGGCGAAGCCAAAGACAAATGCGTGCAAGAGACGCCCTGGACGGAAGCGGATGAGAAGCTCTTTCAACGCGAAGCCCGCTTTAACGATTACGACATGTGCGCGTCGTCTTTTGGGCAAGGGCAAAATGCCTCCACGCCGATTCAACTCGCGCGTTATACCGGCGCGCTGGCCAATGGCGGCAAGATGTTTACGCCGCATTTGTTGTTGAAAGCCGGCGCGGGCATAGATCGGAGCGGCAATCGGCAAGCTGAAAGCCAATACGCAGACAAGAACTATTTCACCGTGCCCGTCGCGCCCGAATATCACGACATCGTCAAAAAAGGCATGTGGCAAGCCGCCAACGCGGGCGGCACGGCGGGCGCGGCGGCCGTGCCCGGCTTTGATGTCTGCGCCAAAACGGGCACGGCCCAGGTTGTTTCCAACGAACGCGCCGGCAAGAACAACAAAGACCATGCCTGGCTCATCAGTTTTGCGCCGCGCGACAAACCCGAGTTGGCAATGGTCATCCTGACTGAGAACGCCGGCTTCGGGGGCAAGCAATCGGCCCCGCGCGCGAAACCGATTTACGAAGATTACGTCCGCCGCACACGCCCCGATCTGGCGCCCAAGGCGGACTTGGCGAAGAAGTAAGCAGTTGGCAGCAGCAGTCGGCAGTAGTGAGTTCTTACTGCCGACTGCCGACTGCCCACTGCCCACTGATTTATGTTTGGCATTTCCAAACGCACGATTGACGATTTCGATTGGCCGCTCTTCGGGCTGGCGCTGGCCATCGCCTTATTCGGCGTGCTCGAAATCTCCAGTTCGGAACCGCAAGGTTCGGGACTGTGGCGCAATCAAATGTGGGGAATTGCCGCTGGTTTGCTGCTGATGTTTGCGACGACGATGCGCGATTACCGCGTGATCGTCGCGGCAGCGCCGTATTTTTACGCCATCGGATTAGTGCTGTTGCTGCTGGTGCTCACCCCGCTGGGTTACGAGGTCAACGGCAACAAGAGCTGGCTCAACCTGGGCTTTGTCAAATTTCAGCCTTCGGAACCGGCCAAGGTTTTTACCTTGCTGATGCTCACACACTATTTATCCGACGTGCGCGAACGTCCGCTGAAACTGCGGACAGTCCTGATGGCCGCGGCCATTTGGATCGTGCCCACGGTGCTTGTGTATCTCGAACACGACACCGGCAGCACACTTAGTTTCACCTCTTTCTTTGTGGCGATGCTGTTCCTGTGCGGCGTGCGCTGGAAATGGGTCGCCGGAGTTGCGGTCGCGTTGATCCTGGTTATTGTGCTGGCCGTTCCGTACGTCAAGGCCAGCAAGGATTACAAAGCGCAACGCATCTTGGCAGTCTATTGGCCCGAATTGGCGGAGAAACGTTACCGCCATCAAAACGAGCAATCCGAGATTGCCGTCGGTTCGGGCGGACTGTGGGGAAGAGGCGTCGGTCAGGGAACACAAGGCCGTTATGGTTTTTTACCCGAAGTTCACACGGATTTCATTTTTGCCGTTGCCAGTGAGGAGACGGGGTTTTTGGGCAGCTTCGCGCTGCTGGTGTTGTACCTCTTGATGGTGCTGCGATTGTTCCAAATCGCCCGGCAGGCGCGCGACCGCACGGGGTTATTACTCGTGGCGGGCTTCGCCGCGCTGTTGCTCTATCACGTCACCGTCAGTGTGGGGATGGTGGTGCGGCTCTTGCCGATTATGGGCATCCCGCTGCCACTCATGAGTTTCGGCAGGTCGTCAGTGCTGGCCACGTTTTTCGGGCTGGGGCTGGCGAT
>JANOWX010000261.1:0-16631 GCA_031418175.1 Acidobacteriota bacterium
TGGCCGCCTGCAGTGTTGTTTAACGAGGCCGAAACGGGTTCACTTGCGTTACGGCTCACGCGCTCGCCGCCCGAGGCTCCGTGGGTAGCATTGCTGCTACGACGCACGCTCGTTTGGCACCTGTCTAACGGGCAATTTCCAGGGTCGGGACGTTTCACCCGACCAGATCGAACCGAGTTACTGGCGCACCGAAGACACACGAAGGGGCACGAAGAGAAGATGACTTTTCTTCGCGCCCCTTCGTGTGTCTTCGTGGAAGAACCTATTCGTAACGCAGCGCTTCAATCGGATCGAGCTTCGCCGCCTTAATCGCCGGATACAACCCCGCCACCAAGCCGATCAGCACCGACGCTGAAAAGCCAATCGCCACCCAGCCCAACGGCACTTGCGACGGCACGTCGGGCAAGAGCACGTGCATCAACAGGCTGATCAAGATGCCAAACAAAACCCCCAACAAGCCGCCAATGCCTGTGAGCGTGGCGGCTTCAAACAGGAATTGCGTGACGATGTCTTTGCGGGTGGCGCCGATGGCGCGGCGCACGCCGATCTCTTTGGTGCGTTCGGTGACGCTGACCAGCATGATGTTCATCACGCCGATGCCGCCGACCAGCAGGGCCACGCTGACAATCGGGATGACGATCATCGAAACCATCAGCAGCATTTGATTGAAGCTGTCCACGATGCTGCTGGGCGTGCGCACATCGAAGCTGTCGGGCTTATCAAACGGCACGTGACGGCGGCGGCGCATCAGTTCGCGCGCTTCGTCCACCAGCTTGTCCAGATCGCCGGATTTGGCGCCCAGCGCGATCCAGTGATCGTCCTGCATCGGAAACATCGCATGCATCACGCTGTAGGGCACGAAGACAAAAGTGTCGGCTTGCGGCCCACCGCCAAACAGCGATTTGGCTTTTTCGAGCACGCCGATGACCTTGAACTGTTTGTTGCCGACCATGATTTCCTTCTCCAGCGGCTCGAAGCCGGGGAAGAGTTTTTCGGCGATGTCGTGGCCGATGATGCAAACCTCGCTGCGGTTCTCGTCTTCGGCGTCGTTGAAAAAGCGCCCGCGCGCAATCGCCACTTCGCGCGTGTTGGCGTAATCCGCCGAGACGCCGCGCACCTGCGGCGTGCGGACTTCGTTGTTGCGGAACTTGACCACGGGCGGCAAGCCGGGCGAACGCAAAATCGGCGAAGCGGCGATGGCGTGCGGCAATTGTTTTAGCGCCAGGGCGTCTTCGTAGGTGATCGGCTTGCGCTGGCGTTCCTCTTCGGTCAACTCGCCGTGGCGCATGGCCGGCCAGCGGCTGACAAAGACGACGTTGGTGCCGAACTGCTCAATCTGCGCTTTGAAGCCCGACTCCATGCCTTTGGCCAGCGAGGCCACGCCGATGACCGTCGCGGTGCCGATGACCACGCCGAGCACGGTCAGGAACGAGCGGAATTTGTGCGACCAGAGCGTGGTCATTGCCTGCGTGAATAATTCTTTGAGTGCATTTGTAAACATAATTCTTACCTAACTACGAACTCCTTCGCTGCTTCCAACGTCCGCGTGGTTTCCTCGACCACGCTGCCGCCCGGTTCCAATGTCTTTGATTCGCGCGCGGCTTTCAGTTTGTTGGTGTCATTCGGATCAAGCGCTGCAACAGGTGTGAACACGACGCTGCCGGCAACGCCGCGCAGCCGCAGAATCTCCCACAGGTGCAAGCCGAACTGAATCAGAAAGACCACTGTGCTCAACAGCAGATAACCGATAACAATCCCGCGGCCCAGTTGCAACAATGCGCCCAGTAACACCGCGCCGCCGACAATCGCGCCCAACCCCATCAGCGACACCCAAAAGATGTCGGTCAGGTAATCATCAAACCGTTTGTCCGCCGCGGCGTCATGCACCGCCAGCGGCGCGCCGCATTGGCGGCAATACTTGGTCGGTTGGGTGATTGCTGTTCCGCAAGCCGAACAATACATGATGCATCCTCGCCCGCATTCAGCGGCTGCCTTCGTCGCGTTCATCTTTGGCTTTGAGAAAATCAGCCTCCAGGTAAATGCTCTCCAAGTCGCGCAACGGCCAATAAGCCCCGCGGCCAAAAATTGCGCGGATGTGACGCTCAACCAGCGCGCGATCAACCAAGCCGGGACGGCGCAACAGCCAGAGCAGATCAAGTTGATCTTTGCCGCGATCCGCCAGCTTTTTGATAATCACCAACCATTCGGGCGTGATAAGCCTGACGCCGTTTGCCATCTCTTTCGCATCGGTCAACGCCGCCTCGTAAATTTCCCGCTCATCATCGGCACGCACAATCCAATCCACGCTGATCTTGCGCGACCCCACCTCGATCGTGTAACTCGACCCGCCGAACGACAACTGACGTTCCGCCTGCAAAGCGTCAAGGGCCGCCGCCGCGATCATGTCCACATCCACCGTCGCCCGCGTAAAGCCGTAAAGTTGCACGGCCACGCCACCCGCCAGCGCGCAATCAATGCCCTGCAAGCGCGCCAGCTTCGTGATTATCTCGGCAGCCGCCAAGCCGTCTTCGGTAGTGATGGAAGGCTGCTCGGGCACGCCCTTGCTCAGGATTTGCTTGACCAATTCATTCATCGTTGTGTCTGCTACTCCGCGCGCAACGCCACAATCGGATCGAGCTTCGCCGCCTTCCACGCCGGATAGCTGCCGAAGATCAACCCTACGCTGCTCGACACGCCAATCGCCAGAAAGGCCGCCCAGACTGGTAACTCCGCCGGCACAGGCGTAAAGCGTCTCAGGATTTGCGAGATGCCGTAAGCCAGCAGCAAGCCGATCAGCCCGCCCACCATCGAAAGCACGGTGGATTCGACCAGGAACTGCGTCAGGATGTCTTTGCGGCGCGCGCCCAAGGATTTGCGAATGCCGATCTCGCGCGTGCGTTCGGTCACCGTCACCAGCATGATGTTCATAATCACGATGCCGCCCACCACCAGCGAAATCGAAGTCACCCCCAACGCCACCGCCGCCACCAAACCGAAAATCGCCTGGATGAAAACGTTGATCGCCTCCGCCGTCACCACGCCGAAAGTGTCTTTGTCGCTGTAGCCCAGCCGGTGCCGCGCCCGCATCAGCAAGCGCACCTGATCTTCAATCTCTTTCAGGTTCGCGCCATCAGGCGCTTTGACCGAAATGCTGACGCTGCCGCGCGCGCCCCACATCTTCTGATAAGTCGAAAGCGGGATGACGACGAAATCGTCGCGCGACTGGCCGAAGAAGGAGCCCTGCTCCTTGGCAACACCGATAACCTCGAAAGGCAGGCCGTCAATCTTGATTTCGCGCCCAACCACATCGCGCTTGTTGAAGAGCTTGTCGGCGACTTCGACGCCGATGAACGCGGCGTAGCGGCGGTTGCTGTCGTCGGTGTCGCCGATGTAGCGGCCATATTCGGGCTGGATGGTGTCAATGTTAATCATGCTGGCCGAATTGCCGCGCACGCTGATGTTGGTGAGCTTCTCGTTTTCAGAGCGGACTTCGGCGCTGTTGTTGTCTTGTGCGCCGATGGCTTCGGCCTGCGACAGCGGCAGGCGTTCGCGCAGGTAGGCGACATCTTCCACGGTCAGATTCTTGTTGCGCTTGTTGGCGTTGAGGAATTCCTCGAAGCTGGTGATCATTCCGTACTTGTCCACGATGATCGTGTTGCTGCCCAGGTCGGCCGTCACGGTGCGGTCAACGTAGCGGAAAAAGCCTTCGATCACCGCCGCCACCGCGACCACCGTCATCACGCCGAAGATCACGCCCAGCAGCGTCAGAAACGAACGCAGTTTGTGCGCCCGCAACGAGCTAAGTGCCAATAAAAATGATTCCCAGAAACGCATACCTGATTCCTTCTCCGCGAATGTTAGTGGTTGGCCGGGCGGCCAATCCATGTGTGGTTAAGCAAATAAACGAAACGCCGTCTGCAACCTTTTGGTTGCAACAATCTGCCAGAACGAAAACGCCGGTGCGGCAGTGAGTTTAACAGCAAGCGCCCCCTTTCCGCCGAGAATGAATAACCCCCTGTACTCTGCGTCCACACCGCGCGTGCTACAATCCGGTGTAAGTCGAATTTCTCAGTGTCTGGCGCTAACAAAGGAGCAGCAAGCTATGGCCGTTGAATTGGCAGGCGGTTGCCGCGTGACCTCGTTCAGAGAAGGCACGCCGCACGTCACAGGCAACCTGAAAAGCTGGCCGCAAGTTGGGCGCGCCACCGGTGCGCAAGCAATTTCGCTGCGCACGCTGGAATGCGCGTCCGGCTTGTCGCCCGGCCTGCGCAATCGCACGGGCGATGAAGTGCTTTACGTGTTGAGCGGTCAGGGCACGTTGTGGATTGACGGACACGCCTATGCCAGCGTGCCCGAAACAGGTTGCTACATCCAACCGCAGCAAACCTTCGCCATTGAGAACCAGCACACCGCGCCGCTGGTCATTATCAGTTCGCAATGCCCCGAACCGGAACAAGCCGCAGAGATCGTTGTCGCGCCCACGCTGCCAGTGAATGACCGGCCAGCCATTGCGCCGTTGGTACGCCTGGCCGACCGCAAAGCCATCCCCACCGCCGACCGCTGGTATCGCGTGCTGGTGAACGAAGAAATCGGCAGCCGCCAGGTCACCCAATTCGTCGGCGCGATTCCGCCGGGCCGCGCGCCCGATCACTTTCATCATTACGAAGAGGTATTGTTCATTTTGAATGGTGAAGGGCGTATGTGGGCGGGCGCGACCAACACGCCGATTGCGGCGGGCGCGTGCATTTTCCTGCCGAAGAAACAATTGCATTGCGTCGAAAACACAGGCACTGGCGAATTGCGGCTGCTGGGCGTGTTTTATCCGGCGGGCAGTCCGGCGGTGCGCTACACGGCGGACTAAAAACTCAAATTGATCGCGGCGCGTTGCGCATGCAGCTTGATCTGGCTGAGCACTTCTTCCGCCAGCACCAGCGCGCGCCGCCCATCCGCGCCGCTGACCACGGGCGCGCTACGCGCGCGCACGGCTTCCACAAAGGCTTCGATCTCACCCAGCAACGGTTCGCGGTTGGTGACTGCCAGCGGGTGCGCGACGATTTCGGGCAGCGTGCCGGGCGCGCGCGGCGGCACCAGTTTGCACATCGCCACCTGCTGTTCGGCGTAATCCAGCGAGTAGTATTCATGCGGCTGAAAGACGCGCAGTTTGCGCAAGCGTTCGCCCGCCACACGGCTGGCCGTGATGTTGGCGACACAGCCGCCCTCGAATTCGAGCCGCGCGTTGGCCAGATCAATCTTGGGCGTCAGGATCGGGATGCCGACGGCTTCCAGCTTGACGACTTCGCGGTTGACCAGGGCGGCGATGATGTCCAGTTCGTGCACCATCAAATCCAGCACCACATCAATATCCAGCGAACGCGGCGTGAAGATACCCATGCGGTGCGCTTCAAAAAACAACGGACGTTTCAACTCTCGTTGCAGTGCGATGAAGGCCGGATTGAAGCGTTCGATGTGGCCGACCTGCAAGACCGCGCCTTTGGCCGCCGCCAGCGCGATCATCTCGTCGGCTTCGGCCACGGTGCGCGCGATGGGCTTTTCGACCAACACGCCAACGCCTGCTTCAAGAAAGGCGCACGTCACTTCGTGATGACTGATCGTCGGTGTCGCCACGTTGACGGCTTCTACTAGGCCAAGCAGTTCGCGGTAATCGGCGACGAAACGCGTGTTGTATTGTTCGGCAATCGGGCGACCGTGCGCTTCGTTGGTGTCGCAAACGGCGACGAGTTCGGCGGTTTCCAGTCCGGCCAACACGCGCGCGTGGGCGCGTCCGAGGTGGCCCACACCGATGACGGCAGTCTTTAGTTTGTTATTCATAAAATCACGAGAGGGCAGAAAGTCTTGCCGCAGATAGACGCTGAAAAACGCGGATCAAATCTGGTAACTGAGCTTGCTGATCCGCGTTCCCCTGCGTTTATCTGCGGCAAGACTGCTACTCATTGGCTAGCGAAGTAACGAATGTCTGTTTCAAGTTTCCGCGAGCGAATGTTACTCTAGCGCGTCATTTACACAAAATTGGCAACGCAAAATTCGACGCAAGACCAAGTAAACATAGTGCAAACCGCAGAGCGCACCGGCATTCCGCTAAACAATTCGCCTGCCCGTTTCTATTTGCCCGCGCTGGCCGTGCTGTGCGCGCTGGCCTTCTTTTACGGTCTCGGCAGCCTGCCTTTTCTGGGCCCGGATGAACCGCGCTACGCCCAGGTCGCGCGCGCGATGTACGCCTCAGGCGATTGGATCACGCCGCGGCTGGCGGGTCTGCACTGGTTTGAAAAACCGGCGCTCACTTATTGGCTGGCGGCACTGGGCTACACGCTCTTCGGCGTATCGGAATTTGCGGCGCGCGCGGGCGTGGCCTTGCTGGCGAGCGGCGGCGTATTTCTGCTGTACTGGTTCGGGCGGCGCGTGCATTCGGCGCAGTTCGGCTATTTGAGCGCGGCGGCGCTGGCGACCTGCGGCTTGTGGATTGGGTTTGCGCGCGGGGCCACGTTCGATCTGCCGCTGTCAGTCTGTTTGGAAGCGGCGTTGCTTTGTTTCTTTTTGTGGGAACGCCAAGCCGGTCAAGCGGACGTTTCTGCTACGTTATGGTGGCTGTTCTGCGTGGCGCTGGGTGGCGCTATGCTGGCCAAAGGGTTGGTTGGCATCGTGCTGCCCGCCGCCATCATCGGGCTGTACCTGTTGTTGACGCGGCGTTTGTTGAGCGTGCTGCAACCGCGTTTGCTCTTTTTCGGGGCGTTGCTTTTTTTGGCGACAGCGGCGCTGTGGTACGGGCCGATGCTGTGGCGGCACGGGCAGGAATTCGTTGACGAATTTTTTATCGCGCATCACTTTCAACGCTACACCAGCAACAAATTCAAACATCCGCAGCCGTTCTACTTTTTCTTTGTAGTCGTGCTGGCGGGCAGCTTTCCGTGGACGCCGTTTTTGCTCTTGAACCTTGGACAGACCTGGCGCGCGCGGCACGGCTTGCTGAATGACGACGCGCAACGGTTGCGGTTGTTCTTATGGCTTTGGGTGCTGGCGCCGCTGCTCTTCTTTTCGTGCTCTGGCTCGAAGCTGCCCGGCTACATCTTGCCGGTCTTTCCGGCGTTGGCATTGCTGGTGGGGCAGCAATTGTTGCCGCTCTTTGCGCCGCACGCGCGGGCAAAGGCGTTGTACTGGACGCCGGTCTTATTCGCCCTGATCGCCGTGGCCGCGTATTTTGCCGGGTGGCGCGAACTGGGCTTGAGCCTGTTTTCGATCCGGCTGATCGCGGGGTTGGCCGTCGTGCTGGCGCTGGTTCATTTGGTTTTGTTGTGGCGCGGGCTGACCGCTGTCACGGTCTTGTTTGTGCCCGCCGCCATCGTCAGTTTAAGCGTAGTAACCGTGCACCAGATCGCTCCGGCGTTGGGCCGTGTCGAATCGCTGGCAGCGCTTGCGCTTCAAGCCGGCCAATCCGCCCAACCGGGCGAGCGCTTGATCTTTTACATCAACCCCCATCACAGCGTAGATTTTTACGCGCCCGCCTTGCCCTTGCGCGATGAACATTCTGATTTGACGACGGCGATGAGTTTGCGCGAGCTTGACGAACAGGTGCGACAACGCGGCAGTTTGCTGGTGCTGACGCCGCAACGCTGGTCAAATGATGTGCTGGAATCCGCCACGCTGACGGTCGAGCGCTTGGGCCACAGCGCCGGTGAACCGCGTTGCACGCCCGGTTGTGATTGGCTGTTGCTGCGAGCCCGGCCAAAATAATGATCGCTCTTCCACGAAGGCACACGAAACCGCACGAAGAAAACATTTCCTCCCCTTCGTGCCCCTTCGTGCCCCTTCGTGTATCTTCGTGGGAGATTCCTTTGGAGTGATGAAGTTTTGCAATTATCCGAAGACCATCTGATTCAAGCGACAGCGGCGGACGCGACGATTCGCCTGCTCGCCGCCATCACCACCAACCTGGTCAGCGAAGCCTGCCACAAACATCGCACCACGCCCACGGCTTCGGCGGCGCTGGGCCGCGCGCTGACGGGCGCGTTGCTGCTGGGCCGCACGCTCAAAGACCTCGAACGGGTGACGCTGCGTTTCGATTGCCAGGGCCCCATCGGCGGCATCACGGCGGAGGCCAGTGCCCACGGCACCGTGCGCGGCTACGTGCGCAATCCGCTGGCCGAGGCCGCAGCGGTTACGCCGGGCAAGCTCAACGTCAAAGGCATCGTCGGCGCTGGCATGCTCCACGTCATCCGCGAGGCAGGCATCGAAATCGGCTTGTCGAAAGAGCCTTATCACGGCTCGGTGCCGATCATTTCCGGCGAGATTGCCGAAGACCTGACCCACTACCTGGCCGTCTCCGAACAGATCAGCTCGGCGCTCTCGCTGGGCGTTTATGTCGAACCCGAACAGGAACGCGTCACGGCGGCGGGCGGCTATTTGTTGCAGGTGATGCCGGGCGCGGACGAAGAAACCATCGCGGCGTTTGAACAGGCCATCCTCGCTGCGCCGCATCCGACCGAAATGATTCGAACTGGTGCTGACGCGCGCGAATTGCTGGAAACGGTGTTTGGGAAATTGGGCTTTGACGTGCTCGACCGCAGCCCGCTGGAATTCCGTTGCAACTGTTCGCAGGAACGCGCCGTGCATATCGTCTCGTGTCTGGAACGCCCCGAGATCGAGGATATGTTGGAGCAAGACAAAGGCGCGGAGTTGACCTGCCATTTTTGCAGTTCGGTCTATTATCTGGATGAGGAAGCGTTGCGGCTGATCCTGCATCCGCCTGCGCCGGTGTTGATGTAATTCGGCTGGCGCAACGTATAATGCTGGCCCGGAAAGGAGTGAAACCATGTCTACCATCACGGCTGAAAATGTTTTGCAGTTGATCGAAGCGTTGCCCTCCATTGAGCGCGCCCGCTTGAACACGTTGCTGGCGCAACCACATGTTGAACCGGTCAGAACCAAACCGCCCCGCGATAAGCGTGTGCCGTGCGAACCGATGCCAGACCGAACGAAAGAAAGGCAGTGGATGCGGGATCACAAACACGAATATGCGGGGCAATGGGTGGCGCTGGACGGCGATACCTTGATTGCCGCGAGTCCAATTCAGCAAGAAGTGTGGGATGCGGTCAACCCTCGCAGTGCGACAACGCCACTCGTCGCACGTATTTCTTCTACCTGACGATCTGCCTTACGTCGGCATTTGATAGTTATGAAACAACTCGCGTTTGATCAGGAACACCATTATGCCGACGATGCTGACGGCATTCCCCTTGAGGTCAGCCTGATTTATGGCGGTCACCGCATCGAAGTCAGGGCCAAAGTAGACCCAGAGGGCCGCAGTCTGTCTGTTCAGTAATGAGGCTGGCCGTCAACTCGGTATTGCAATTGAACAAGGGATTCCGCTAAGGCTGGGCTGGCTGGCGGGGTCTCTTGATGCTTACGGCCACGAGGTCACGCTGCAAACCGGCGACATCGCCTTTCAAAGCTTGGTCTATTTCGCCAAATACCCCGGCTTGCAACGCAATTTGCTCGGACGGCGGGGCTGGCTGCGGAACTTGCGGCTGGCCGTGATTGACTACGACAATCTGCTGTATCTCAGCGCCTACGACGAATAATCCCAGTTGCTATTGCGCCGCAGATGAACGCAGATGAACGGAGAGGAGCGCAGATCAACGCAATGATTGATCTGCGCTCTTCTGCGTTTATCTGCGGCTACTTCCGCTTCCGTCTTTACCGCGCCAACCGCAAGCTTTTCAGCACCTGCTCAAAGGCGGCCTTATACGCGCCCTGCTCGTCTTCCGGCGCAATCGTAATGACGTAAAACAGCCGTCCATTCGCCGTCACCGTCGTGTAAGTCACATCCACTTCGGCCACGCCCGTGTGCGCTGACGGCCCGGCAATCGCCGCAACGTAACCTTGCTGCCCGCCGAAGTTGATCGGCTGCGGCTGTTTGATGACCTGGAAATCAGCGTTGTCGGCGATTTGCTGTTGAATCAGCGCGGCCGTGGCCCGGCTCAAATCGCCGCCTTGCGCATTCGCCACGCCGACGAAAATGCCGTGCGTGACGATGAACGAATCGTTGTATTTGCCGTAAGCCCCGCGCGGCGCAAAGATCAGCGTCGCAGCGCCGCCTTCGATGGCGTCCCAATTCGCGGGCACTTGCACGGCGAAGGAGCCGTCCTTGGCCTGTTGCGCTTTGAACTGCCCGGCGGGACGCGGCGGACGCTGGCCCAATTCCAAATCGCTGGGGTCTTTCGGCCCGACGCGATGCAGTTGGCTTTTCTGCGCCAGGCTCAGTTGTTGCGGCGCGCGTCCGGTCAAATACGCTTTGGCCTGCTCGAATTCGTTGGTGCTGTGCACGGGGCTGGCCGCCACCGGCAGTTTGGGAATTTCGTCGAGGATGTACTTGATGCGATTGCCGGGATCGGGGTGATCGCTGAGCATTTCAGGCGTGCGCTGGCCGCCCTCGGCTTGCAGCGTTTTGAAAAAATTCGCCATGTCGCGCGGGTCGTAACCGGCTTCGGCGACCATGCGCGCGCCTTCCAGATCGGCCTGTTTCTCGGCGCCGCGCCCGAATTTCAGGAAGAGCATATTCGCGCCGAAACCACCGACCTGGCTGACGATTTGACCGAGTTCGGGCCGTTCGCCTGCGCCCGCGAGTACGCCCAGAATGCCCAAGCCGCCCTCGGCCAGTTTGGCTTTCGAGGCTTGCGTGGTGCCATGGCGCAAGGCCGCGTGGGCAATTTCGTGCGCCACCACGCCCGCCAATTCGCCTTCGTTACGCGCCGCCGCAATCGTTCCGGCGTTGACGAAGAGGAACCCGCCCGGCAACGCGAAGGCGTTGATCTCCTTGGTCGCCACCACCCAGAACTTGTAATTGAAGCGCTCGCCCGCCGCCTTGCTGGAAAGTTTTGCGCCGAGTTGCCGCACGTAGCCCACCACCGGGTGATTTTCCGGCACCATCGGCGTTTCGCGCATGACCTGCTGCGCCGATCGCAAGCCCATCTGCACGTCCTGTTCGGGGCTGAACAAATTGAAACCCGCTTTGAATTGCGGCTGCGATTTCGAGCCGGGCGGCCCTTGCAAGGGGCCGCTCAATTGCCCGCCCCCACAGGCCGCTTGCCCGATCGAGGCCGCCAACAAAAACCCTGTTGCCAGTTTCGCTCTCTGCATTGCCAAGACTCCTGATGTGTTTTAGTAGGACGGACTTTAGTCTGTCCTATGTGGCCGGACAGACTAAAGTCCGTCCTACTTTTCACTCGCAAACTGTTTGAACAAGCGTTCCGCCGCGCTGACCATTGTTTTACGCGATACGAACCGTTCGACCTGCACCATCAATTTATTGTTCCAGCCCGTCACGACGTGGCTGCGCCCTTGCGCCAATGCGTCCAACGCCGCGTCAACGACCTCTTCCGCCGTTTGCACCTTGCCGCGCATCTGGCGGTTGGTAGTGCCCGCCACCGCTTGAAAATTCGATTCGGTCGCGCCCGGACAGAGCGCCGACACGCGCACGCCCTGCTCGCGGCATTCGGCCCAGAGCGCTTCGCTGAAAATGAGAATGAAGCTTTTGGTCGCGGAATAGACGGCGAAGTAGGGTACGCCCTGAAACGCCGCGGTCGAACTGACGTTGAGGATCGCGCCCGCCCGGCGTTGCAGCATCGGCTGCACAAACAGATGCGCCAGCGCGACCAGCGCCGTCACGTTGACTTGAATCATCTCCGTTTGCCGCGCCAGCGGCAGCTTGGCAAAATCGCCCGCCGCGCCAAAGCCCGCGTTGTTGACGAGCAGGTCAACGCGCAAACCGTGCCGCTGAACTTCGTCAAAGATGAATTGCGGCGCGTCCAGTTGAGCGAGGTCGGCTTCGATCAGCGTGACGTTGATTTTGTATTGGCCGCGCAATTCATTGGCCAGCGTCTCTAAACGATCCCGCGACCGCGCGGTCAAGATCAGATGCGCGCCGCCAGCCGCCAGCTTTTGCGCGAACGCGGTCCCGATGCCGTAAGACGCACCGGTCACCAGCGCTGTTTGGCCCTTCCATTCGGACATCGTAATTAATTACCTTTCGAGTTGTTTTAGGGAGGTGTGCACGATAGACGAAGGCCAAGGAGAAAGCAAAACCCTGGGTACGCACGCTTCCCAGCGTGCTGCGTGGCGTGGGACGGAACAATGCCGGAGGATTACCTTTCAGCATCCGTCCGTCTCTTGCCACGCAGCACGCTGGGAAGCGTGCGTACCCAGGGTTATTTCGGATAGTAGCCAAAGCGCGTCGCCGTCTGGCAATTCGGGCGTTTGACCTTGACCCGAATCGCGCGGTATTTGCCATCGCGTTCGGCACGGGTGGGTGAATAGAAGATCACATACTGGCTGCGCAATTCTTCGGCGACCTGCCGATAGGCGGCGCCCAGATCGTCGAAGCGTTCCGGCAAAAAAATGCGCCCGCCGGTTTCTTCGGCGATGCGGGTCAGGTTCTGCTCGCTCTCGGACAGCGTTTGCAGGTGCAGCTTAATGCCGTCGAGGCGGATTTTGTTGAGTGAACTGCCGCCGCCGCGTTGATAAAATTCCAACTCCTCGCGCTCTTTGTTCGCGTCAATGCGCGTCTTGCTGACGACATAGGTGGCGACTTCGGATTCCTGCAAGACGCGAAAGGCGCGCTCGTTGGTGATGCGCCCGAAACCGCTGTCAATCCCGTCGGTCAGCACGATGATGGCTTTGCGGCCCTTGATCTTGTCGAGTTGTTCGTTGGCCGCCAGCCAGAGGGCCTCGTTGAAGCGTGTGAACATGCCCGATTGCAAGCGGTTGAGCGCGCGTTTGAGCAACAGGCGGTTGGCCGTCCAATCCTGAATCAATTCGACCTTGTCGTGAAAGCTGATGAGCGAGACCTGATCGCTGGGATCGAGTTGCGTGATGAAGTTGTGCGCCACCGTTTTGAAGCTTTCCAACTCGTTGACCGCGCTGCTGCTCGTATCTACCAGCAAGACGACGTGCACGGGCAACCGTTTGAGCGCGAACGAACTGATCGGTTGCGGCTGGCCGTCTTCATAAACGGTGAAGTCTTCGGCCTTGAGATCGGTGACGAATTGCCCCGTGGCGCGGTCGCGCACGGTGACGGGCAAGAGCACTTCGAGCGTCTCGATCGAGATGGTTGATGAAGGGTCGGACGCGGGCGGCCGCTGTTTGTCTTGCGGCTCGCGGGTTTGCGCGGCGAGCGGCGCGGCGGTCAGGAAGAATAAGGCGAGTGATAAAACGCAATGGGCAAGTTTGGACATTGGTTCTTTGCGATACTGCATTGAAGGTAGGACAGACTTTAGTCTGTCCGGCACGATCAACCGCCGCATATACGGCGCAATCAACCGCCGCATAGGACAGACTAAAGTCTGTCCTACCACAGCTATTTCATTTCGATACCCATCGCTTCGGCCATCGCTTTGATGACCGCTTCGCTGACGCGGTTCTTGCGCAATTCGGCCAGGGCTTTGGCGGAGACATCGAACTCGACCTGCGAGCTTTCGATCTTGCGCAGGATGCTGCCTTCGGAAAAGCCCGCTTCGATCAAATCCAGGATCGTTTTGTTATCGAGTTTGGGCGCGCGTTCCAGCTTGGGGGCGCCAGGGCCGCCGGCTTCGCTGGGCGGGCGAATGATCTTGACCGAGGCCGAGCCGAAGGTTTCGCCTTCATTCGACGCGCTGCCATTGGGGCCGCCCAGGCCGCGCGATCTGCTCTGGCTCTTGCCACCGGAGCGCGAACCGAAGATCGGGTTTTCAGGTTCATCCACCCGCGAGTCGGTGCGCGGGTCGGTTTGGGTGGGCGCATCTTTTTGGCCGGGCACGCCCGAATTTGGCTGATTCGGATTCACGCCGCGAAAGAACGCGTCGTCGTCCTGTCTGAAAAACTCATCATCGGCCAGTGAAGCGCCCGCATTCAGGCCGCCAAAATTCTGGCGTTCGATCATCGCGGTGATGACCTTTTCGCTGACTTTGTTCCTTTTGAGCGTGACCAGTTTGGCGGTGGTGATGTCGAACGAAACGGGCGAGGTGCGAATGAGCGCAATGACCGTGCTCTCTTTGAACCCGGCTTTGACCAAATTGATGATCGAATCGTTGGAGAGCACTTCGCGCACGGGCGCGCCTTGTGCTTGTGCGGTTTGAACCGCGCCGCAGGTGAGCAACAGCGCCAAAACGACTGGAACGAACGATTTCATAACAGACCTCCTCTGCTTAGTGACAATTCCGGCAAGGCGGGCGATCTCGTGGAGGGTCGCGTTGAATTTTTTGATCGAAGGGGGTGCGGCGCGGGAATTGTCGGTGAAGTGGACGGCAAACTCAAGCGGCAAGGGCTTCGAGTAGTCACAGCGTCCTGCCTTGAATAGATTCCAGCACGGCATCACGCAGGAAAGCACTGGCGTGGGGATTTCCATACCGATCAATACCCCGCCCGCTCATCTTTACTAGCTTCATAAAAACATCAAAGTCACATTTTGGAGTTCAGAGCTTTTTGCCATCACCAAACAACCCTAAAATTATCAAAACTGCGGTAGCACCAAAACCTATAAGTTGGGTACTGTATTTTTGGCCTTCAATTATGTATCTCGCAAACTGTTCACAGTTATTTTCAAATAAGTCGTAATGCGGATCATTGAGGGCCATATAACACCGTTCAATTGCGGCGTTCAAATGTTCAGGGGTCACTTGACCTAAAATTTGCCACTGGCCTGTATTTTCTAATAAGTCTGGCCTCACTTGTGGTGGTGTTTGATGAATGACTATCGGACGGATGGTTGAAACACCTGGGAATCTTAAAACATTACCTATATCCAAAACACCGTAGTGTTCAATTCCACCTTTTTGACTTGGCTGTTTGAGCAAATACAGTCCGTCTTCTAAATTTTGATACGGCATTTATCTTCCTAATGGGTTAGCAGAATGTTTGCTGTTATCGCCTTTGGCGTCATCGTAGAAAAATTATTGCTAAAAACTAGAAAGTAATTTCCTGGTGGTAATTGAACTGAAATATTTGAGACTGTCACCCTGCCGGAATTAAACCACGTCTTGACTGAGTGCCTGTTCTGCCAGTTAGTGAATTCATCTTGACCGAGAATAAAAACCTCAACGTCATTTCCTGTGCCACCTGTGGCAGAAAACCTGCCGCTGACAAAAACATTTTCATTCGATTGTATAGGGAAGTAAACATATCTTCCTGCACCAATGGTGAAGGCTTGCGGAGTGATTGACCTAAGTGATTGTGGGGATGTTAAAGACCCGACACCAGATCCCGAAACAGGTAAGCTTGATCGCGATGATTCGTTAGGGTCACAAGAATCTGGTCTGATCCGATAGACAGGTATTCTGGTTTGGCTAATGTTTTCTTTTGTAAAGCAATCAGACGGACTATATGCTCTGCCATTCCACTTGTGAACAATCATTGCCGTTTCTGCTGCGCTTATATGCTCTTCGGTGACTAAATCCTTAAACCCATTAGAAACAGCAGTTTTAGGGTAAAGCCTTTGTCCACTTAAACCATTCACCAATGTGACATATCCAACCTCGGTTTTCTGAAACACCCAGTGAGTGCAATTTCCAGAAGCTCCGCAAGCGCAAAGATTTTCTGCTTTTACAATAAGCTCCGGGATTCGGTCGTTGTTTAGGTCGACCCAGGTGGCTTTCAAATCTTTGGGAAGAGTTCGGCAAACAGAATCATCAGCGGTAAGCTGTTGAATGACTTCCCTGGGTATTGGCTTTTGAGCAAGGACCGGAACTGACAAGGCAAAAGCTAATACAGCGAATGTAGTGAAACGCATACGTTTGACCTTTCTTTTACAGGGTCGGCGTGGACGATCAAACTTTAATCGTGTCTTGATTACCGGTCAAGGCTTGCTAAGCAATATAGGTTTTACAACCCATACTCAGTACAAGGTTGGCTTGAGGCTAGGCACAAACAGTTATTGATTCGCCGTCGTTGCCCGCCGCCCTTTCGCCTGCTGTTTTTGCTCTGCCATTTGGCGTTGCAACTCAGCGGGCGTCACGACCAGTCCCTGAGCCACGGCGCGCCGGTACGCGACGTTGATGCTGTAAACGTAATTCTGTGTCTCGCGATACGGCGGCACGCGGTAGCCGTAGCGGATCACGGCGTTCTCGCCCGCGTTATACCCGGCCAGCGCGAGGTTCACATCGCCGTTAAACATGTGAATCAGGCTTTTGAGATAGCGTGTGCCCGCATCCACGTTTTCGACCGGGTCGTTGATGTTTCGCACGCCCAGCCGCAGCGCCGTGCCCGGCATCAATTGCATCAAGCCGCGCGCGCCCACCGGCGAGACCGCGCGCTGGTTGAAGCCGGACTCCTGCTTCATCAATAAGAAAATCAGCAGCGGATTGACATCGTGTTTGATCGCATTGTGCACGATCAGTTGATCCAGGCCGCGATGCCCGGTGGTGAATTTCATATCGGGCAGTTGCAGATCGGGCAGCGGTTCGTCTTCGGCAATGTCATAGAGAATCTTTTCGACCGCCAGGCGATCTACGAAAGTTTGAATCTTGCCGAGCCGGTAACCGATGCGCTCCGGCTCTTCCCAAACGGCATCGGCGTCAATTTTGATGCCGCCTTTGAGCATGATGCGAGTGATTTTGGGCGCCGGTTCTTCGGGCTTGGTGTCGGTCTTA